>DAOVUZ010000005.1 GCA_030632305.1 Dehalococcoidales bacterium
AATAGTATCGTGTTTGTTCAGAGCACAAGAAATTATCAGCTTGGTACCGACCCCATCAACGCTAGATACCAGAACTGGCTGTTTAAACCCCTTAAATTCAAAAAGCCCGCCAAAGAAGCCTAAGTCAGTCAAGACCTCAGGACGAAGGGTAGAACGGGCATGCTTTCCAATCAGCTCTTTGGTTTTAGCCGCCAGAGCAATATTAACGCCGGCCGCAGCATAAGTCCCTTTAATCTGCCTCGCCTCCATCAGTAAATCCTTACCTTGAAATTACAGTTACCAGCTTCGTCTTCGACCAGCCGCTGCCACCAGAGGTGCCACCACCAGCCAAAGGGTGATAGTTATCAGCATAGACATGACATAGCTTATCTTTTCTATGCCCAGGTCCGGGGCAAAAACACCCCACAGAAGCATGAGAATAAAGGAACTCAAAAAGAAGCCGGGTACAGCCGCCAGTATGGTAAAGTATCCAAACATATCAGCCTCCCAACAATTGTGAATTTAATCATAACACTTCGGGCAAACCAGTTGCAATCACAGAAGGAGTGGGATTAACGCAGGTAAGAGTACTTAAACTTTGATAAAGGTGCTGAAAAATTAGAATGCAGATTACCGCTGCTTTCTGCCAGGGTATCCTGGCGGCGGTGCAGTCTCCAGTGCCAGCTTAGCCATCTCAAGCTGAACCGGTATGGGGTAGTCACCAGTGAAACAAGCCAGACAAAAGATATCCTTAGGCAAAGCCACCGCCTTAATCAGCCCATCAATACTCAGATAGCCCAATGAATCAGCACCGATAAAATCTCTGACCTCAGGTATAGTTTTTTGAGAGGCCATTAGCTCCCACCGAGTAGCCATATCTACACCAAAGAAGCAGGGATAGCGGAGGGGCGGGGCGCAGATGCGCATATGCACCTCTCTGGCTCCTGCCTTTCTCAATAACTTTACTACTTGAGGGGTAGTAGTGCCGCGGACAATGCTATCATCAACCACCACTACCCGCTTACCATCCAGCATCTGGGGTAGGGGGTTAAACTTCAGTTTGACGCCGAGGTCCCTTATTCGCTGGTCAGGTTCAATAAAGGTACGCCCCACATAGCGGTTCTTAATCAATCCTTCCGCCAATGGGATACCCGACTTTTGGGCATAGCCGATGCCGGCAGCAGTAGCCTAATCGGGCACGCCTATAACCAAATCGGCATCTACCGCGTGCTCCTCAGCTAGCCCCCCTCCCATAGCCTGCCGTGCTGGGTAAAGCAGCCGACCATTAATTACACTATCAGGGCGAGCAAAATAGATATACTCAAAGATGCACAGCCCTCTTCTGCCTACCTCTTCCCGGTAACTATTAACTCCATTCTCGGTAATAGAAACTATCTCGCCCGGTTCAACCTCCCTGATAAAGTCGGCGCCAATGTGGCCGAGAGCACAACTCTCTGAGGCTATAACCCAACCACCATTAATAGACCCCAGACACAAGGGGCGCACACCAAAGGGATCACGAACCCCAAACAAGCTGTGGTCAGTCATAATTGTCAGAGAATATGCCCCCTGAAGCCGATGCATAGCATACCTTATCTTGTCTACCCAATCTTTATCAGGGGCGGAGAGAATGAGGTTAGCGATAACCTCGCTATCTGTGGAAGTGTGGAAGGTATAGCCCTGCTCAGAGAGTTCTTGATAAAGATGCTCAGCATTAACGATGTTCCCGTTGTGGGCTATGCCCATAGTATTGGAACCGCTACCCACTATGATAGGCTGAACATTGATTACCCGACTGGAACCTCTGGTAGAATAGCGATTATGACCAATGGCAATATCCCCACTGAGCCGAGTTAATGAATCCTCACTAAACACCTGGGATACCAATCCCATCTTGGCGTAAACCTGGAGTCCTTTGCCATTGGTGGTGGCAATACCAGCGCTCTCCTGACCGCGGTGCTGAAGAGCAAATAAAGCAAAAAAGGTAAGTCGAGCTACATCCTCATTGGGGGCGTAAACACCAAAAACGCCACAACACTCGTGCAAGTTTGCCTGCCTCTCAACTGGCTGTCAGAAAAATCAAGGATTTTTTCTAGGTTGAATTCACCCGAACTAACCTACACTATAATTATAGCCCTTTTCTATTTGCGGGTCAATTTATAGCAAGAGGTCTACCATTGAACGAACATTAGGATGTTTATCCCAACCTGCGTATACCTACTGTCTACCATTTAGCGTATCACTTAAGTGACCGTAACAGGTAACAAAACGCTAGAATGTACAATGGGGTTAACAAAATAAGCTATTGTTTAATCAAAAAGCTATACGCACTTATTATTTACATATGTAGCACTTTACTGAGGAACAACTTGGTACGCTCGTTGCTGGAGGCAAAGAACTTCTCCGGCGTGGCTTCATCGATAATCTGACCCTCATCCATAAGAATCATGCGGTTGGCAGCGGCATGAGCAAATCCCATCTCGTGTGAAACTACCACCATTGTCATTCCCTCCTTGGTCAGGGCCAGCATCACATCCAGCACTTCTTTGATCATCTCAGGGTCAAGCGCACTGGTCGGTTCATCAAACAGCATGATTTTGGGGTCCATCGCCAGGGCTCGTGCTATGGCTACCCGCTGCTGCTGTCCACCGGAAAGCTGAACAGGGTAAGCTTGGGCTTTTTCTGAAATTCCCACTTTGGCTAGAAGATTAAGGGCAATTTTCTGTGATTCATTTTTTTGACGCTTACGGACTACACGTTGCGCCAATGTCAGGTTTTCCATCACTGTCAGGTGAGTAAACAGATTAAAAGACTGGAATACCATGCCGATTTCTCGACGGACGGTATTAATATTCTGAGCACTGTCCAGGGGGATGTTATCCACCACAATTTCCCCGTCGTCATATTCCTCAAGGCGATTGATACAGCGTAGTAAGGTGGACTTGCCCGAGCCCGAGGGACCGATAATCACCACCACCTCGCCCTTATGCACATCCAAACTTACCCCTCGTAGTGCGTGCACCATGCCGAAGTGCTTGTGGATATTCTCGATATGAATAATTGGTTCCATAATGCCTATTTTTCAATGTGAGTCTTTTTCTCAATCCAGGCCACCCCGCGAGCTGAGAACAGGGTCATCACCAGATATATTAAGGCGACCATCGTCCACACCTCGATGGGGTTGAAGTTCACAGCCATGAATTCACGCCCCCTGCGGGTCAAATCGGCCACCGCCACCACACTCACCAGAGACGAATCTTTGAGTAGCGCAATGAACTCATTGCCTATCGGCGGTAGAACCACACGGAATGCCTGCGGCAGGACCACGTGACGCATTGACTGGAAATGCGTCATACCCAGACTGCGAGCAGCTTCCATCTGGCCTTTGGGGATGCTCTGAATGCCTGCCCGGTAAATCTCACTCATATAAGCCCCATAGCAGATAGTAAAGGCGGCAATGGCAGTAAATATGGGGTTGGCATGATAATTAGCCATAGCGGAAAAATTCAGCCATTCACCTACCGTTTGGATAACTACCGGAAAGGCAAAATACCACCATATTAGCTGCACTAAAAGAGGGATACCTCGAACTATCTCAACGTAAAGGGTGGCAACGCCATAAATAAAACGGTTCCGTGAGAGCCGCCCCAACCCTCCAATCAAGCCTAACAGCAGGGTCAGCATAAACGCCATAGCGGTGATAAAAACGGTTATGACAATGCCATGGCGTACAAAAAGCAGGATATTACGAAAAGGATCGGCTTTTGCCGTAACCAGGATTACTATCAAGACGGCCACCAAGATAACCAGACCCCACCAGGGGTCGACACGTGCGATTACCCCAGCGCCAGGAATATGAGTTAATTTACTGCCACCGGGCCTGAGTTTCGGCTGTCCGTCCACAGGACTCCTCGAAACAGTTTTACTCGGCTAACCACAGAAGCCTCGTTAATATGAACTCAGTTATTTACTGGATCACTAGCCACTCTGCTACCAGCTCTTCAATCAGCCCTTCGTCTTTGACCACCTGCAGGCCTTCGTTGATTTTGGCCAGCAACTCTTCTTCGGTCTTAGAGACCGCAATCCCGTAATTTTCTTCGGTGAAGACCTCGCCTACTGTTTTAAGTTCGTCAGGATATTCACCCACATATCCCAGGGCTAATGGGTTATCGGCGACCACGGCGTCAATCTGCCCGTTCATCAAATCCTGATAGGCCAGACCGATATCATCGTACGTCCTGAGAGTGGCACCCTCAACCTTCTCTATCTCAAAGGAGCCGGTGGTGCCGATTTGTGCTCCGGCCACCTTACCGGACAGCCCGTCTTTGTCGGCGATATCGGTATTGTCTATACTCACGGTGACAATCTGCCCTGCCTCGAAATACGGATCTGAGAAAAGAAATTGTTGCCTGCGCTCTTCAGTTATGGTCATGGCGGAGATGGCCGCATCATACTGGCCCTGCGCCATCCCGGCCAGAAGAGGGTCCCAGGCAACGTTAATAAACTCAATTTCGAGGCCAGCTCTCTCGGCAATGGCGGTCATCAGGTCGATGTCAAATCCTTCGATTTCCATGGTTTGTTCATTGATAGACTCGAAAGGTGGCCACGTGGCATCAGTGGCGACACGAACCTTTGCCGTCGTCTGGGCACAACCAGATATGAGTAAACTAGACAGCATCAGCCCAATCAGAGCACATAAGAATAAACGTTTCATTTTTCCCCTCCTGTTTCTGTAATTTCGGTGGAAGTCTAACATATTTGTGAGAGGCTGTCTATACTTTCACAGTATAAATTTGCGGTTTTTCACACCTGGTATCTCGAACAAGGTGTGAAAATGTGAAGCGGAGGAAGGGTTGTGGAGAGATAGATATTGAATTTTGCCGTCAATAATCTTGACTAGTGAATGCGGTTCGTCCAAATAGCGCTGAACCGTGGGAATTCTTGGGCTCCCAAAGTAGTCCTCCCGTAATGCGATAGCCTGAAATGTAAAAAGGAACCTTTTTAGATAGTCTTCTCCATTCTAATATGCTGTATGTCAGCTTCTAAAAAAGGCAAGCCAGTTTCCCTAAAGCCACACTTTATATAGAAGTCTATAACGTAATACTGGGCATGGAGCACTATTTGCTCTATGCCTCTTTTCTTCAACTCTTCTTCCAGAAAAGTAATAATTCCTTTCCCTATACCGGCTCCTCGTGAAGGTTTCAGGATGGCCATTCTCTCCAGCTTAGCTTGCTGGCTATTCAGGAATCTAATTCTAACTGTACCTACTGCAATGTCTCCATTTTTCACTACCATATGTAGCGCAGACGAATCATTACCGTCTTGCTCCAGAGTTTCTGAAATACCCTGCTCTTCCACAAAAACCCTCTTCCTGATGTCCAGGGCTTCCTCCAGTTCTTTGTCGTTTTCAACCAGTTTATAACGTAAATTATCCATACCTTGCAGCGAAAATGTCATTGGGGATAACAAATTACCAGCGTAGTATCATACACTGTATTGATATATTAATCACGTCTTAATCAATCGGTAGACTCAGTTCTGCTAAGCAATATGTTATCATCGGTAAATCTTTCGCCACTTGCCTGTTCAAAGACAGCAATAAGGTCATTAAAAGTAAGATTGCTTTTCCGTGTATGGTCCAGGTCAACAATTATTCTACCTTTGTGCATCATAATTAACCGGCTTCCATAATTTAAAGCTATCTCCATATTATGGGTTACCATTATAGCCGTTATACTCTCTCGTTCGATAATCATCTTAGTAAGCTCAAGTACCGAGCGAGCCGTATTAGGGTCTAGTGTGGATATATGTTCGTCGAGTAACAGCAGAGACGGATTACTTATTGTTGCCATGACGAGAGCCAGTGCCTGCCTTTGTCCACCGGATAAGACGCCAACGGGTGCATTTAGTCTGTTCTCCAGTCCAAGACCCAGTGGTTCCAACGCCTGGCAAAACTGCTCGCGGTATTTTCTATTGGCAGCAATACCCAAACCTCTGTATGCTCGTTGTATAGGTGATGTACCGAGAAGCCTTCGGGAAACTGAGCCAAACATACGACGGCGGGGGGTGCTGACAGCATGAAAACTCTTGCTTCACTACCCCCAAATCTTAGCCATTATTAGCTCAGCTCATTCTTTCCCAGGGAATAAGGGGCTGAGCATTTTGAGCTGGTCTAATTCCGCTCAGCCCCTTAGACCCAGACACTTTTATTCTTCGATCAAGCCCTTTTCAACCAGGTAACCACGGGCAACATCTTCTGGTTCCATCATATCGATGTCTACCTTGGCATTAAGTGCCTGCCAAGCCGCTTGGCCCTGGCCCACTATCTCAGGCGTAGCCAGACCGCCTCCACCGGGGAAGGTAGCCACCAGCTCATTGAGAATTCCCTCAATTTCAGGATACTCGTCAAGGATATCCTGGCTAACATAAGGAGCCAGGTCATACGGTGGGAAGAAGGACAGGTCATCTAGATACGCATGCCAGCTATATTTAGCGATAATGGCATCGGTACCGAAGGCCATAGCCACATCACACTGGTAATTTTCCAAACCCAGCAGTGAAGCTCCCGGAGCTCCAGTCATCAGAGAAGCCTCATCGACTTCAAAGTCATAGAACTCCTGCAGAGCAGGCAGGCCATCGGGACGCGTGGAGAATTCAAAGCCGACAAAGGTTATGACCTCCACTTCCCCTGCTTGATAAAGTGCCGCCAAATCGGAGAGTGACTCAGCATCATGTTCTTCAACGAATTCAGGCCAGGAAACCAGGACATAGGTGTTGTTGTTCCAAATCGGGTCCAGCCAGACGAAACCTTCGCCTTCTTCCTCGTCCTTTACCAGGTCGTAAAGCTCGTTGTTATCAACTCCCGGCTCATACACATGGCCGAGGTGGACCATCCAGGCTGTCCCGGTATAATCAGCACAAATATCGATGTCGCCAGCTTCCATCCCCTCCCTGAGAACCATAGAAGAGAGGTCCGCCACCAGCTCAACCGTAAAGCCGCGGTCTTCCAACAGCTGCTTCATCATCTCACCGATAATGTACTGCTCGGTAAAGTTCTTGTTGCCGATGGTTAGTCCCCTCTCAGCCGGTGCACACCCCGCTCCGGGGAGGAGCAGAGCCAAGGTTAGAACTACTGCCAGGGTAGTAACAATTAGTCTGCGCATTTTATTACCTCCTTAAAGAGTTTAATGTTACTTATTTACCCATTTGAGCTTGAATTTATCCATATTTCATCTCATCTATCACCCCCTCCTAAGACATTTGTGCTTTTACCTTAAGACCCCGCGCCGTCATCCGCCTTCCTATGTATTCCAGGATGAAACCCAGGGCAATGGCCATAGCTGATGTAAGCGCTGTTCCCTGGAGTATGGTCAAAGGCTGCATGGAGAACACCCCGGTTAATGTAATTCTGCCCAAACCGGCACCACCAACCAGAACCGCCAGCTCCGTCGTCCCCACTGTTATTACTGTGGAGATTCTGATGCCGACCATTATTATCGGCAGGGCTAAGGGTAACTCTATCTTCCGGGCAATTTGCCCCCTGGTCATTCCCATTCCACTGGCAGCTTCCACAATCGCCGGGTCGATATTATTTATAGCAGCATAGGAATTGCGTACGATAGGAAGCAGTCCCCAGATGACTATGGCTACTAGTGCTGAATTGAGGCCGAAACCAAGAATGGGAGCCATAATAGCAATCAGAGCCAGGCTGGGGATTGTCTGCCCCACATTGGCTCCACCAACCACAACCGGTGCCAGCTTCCTGAAATCCGGTAGGGTAACCAAGATTCCGAAGGGCAGGCGAATAGCAAAACGGGGGCGGGTGACCAAGATTGCTAAGGGTACACCGATGGCAATGGCTATGGATTCTGCTATGAGTACCATCCAAAGGTGAGACCAGGTGCAATTCAGTACATCGCTCCAAGGGAAAGGCTTATAAACGCCTTCTTTAATCCACTCCAGGCTGGTAATCCAAACGCTGAGTCCAATAAGGAGTGTTAAAATAGAAACCAGGACAATGTAACGCCTCACTCGGATTGTCTCCTTTTGCTGATCTCCTCTAGCGCTTTCTTGATGGCTTGGTCGGCACCAAAAAAATTCTCTACAAACTTGTTCTCTGGTTTATAAAGTAAATTGGCCGGGGTGTCATATTGTACTAACCGTCCGTCCTTCATCAAGACTATCTTATCCCCCATCTTGATTGCCTCAAAAATATCGTGGGTCACAAATATAATGGTCTTCTTTATCTCCTGCTGTATATTTAAGAATTCGTCCTGCAATTTCGTCCTAGTTATGGGGTCGATGGCTCCGAAAGGCTCATCCATTAGTAGTACTGGGGGGTCAGCTCCTAGGGCTCGGGCGACGCCCACTCGCTGGCGCTGACCACCGGAGAGTTCGCTAGGATACTTACCTATGAATTCCCTGGGAGCCATTCCCACCAGTTCTAGAAGTTGCTCCGCTCTCTCTTTCCGTTGGGCTTTGGGCCAGCCTTTTAACACCGGCACTGTCTCTATATTCTGCCCCACCGTCATATGGGGGAAGAGCCCTATCTCCTGAATGGCATAGCCTATACTCCTTCGCAGCTCATTCTCATCAATCTTGGCATTGTCTACCCCATCAATATATATATTCCCTCCGGTAATAGAGATAAGGCGGTTTATCATTTTCATGGTAGTGGTCTTACCACATCCTGAGGTGCCTAACAACACGCAGAACTCGCCTTTCCCCACCTCAAAGCTCATCTCTTTTACCGCTTCCGTCCCATCAGGATAGACCTTGGTCACATTATCCAGCCTTATCACTGCCTCACCTCGTCTTTAATCCCTTGGGGGTAACCCACTGCTCCACCCGGCTCATAAGGGCATCGACCAGCAGGGCCAGAATAGAGACAGATACTCCCCCCACAATGATTAAATCCATCCGAGCATTTCTTAGGCCTCGCCATATGGGTACTCCAAGCCCTCCCGCGCCAATCATAGCGGCGATGGCAGCAATGCCGATAATTAGCACGATGGCATTTCTTAAGCCAGCCATAATAACCGGGACTGCTAAGGGGAGCTTAACCTTAAACAGTACTTGTTTTTCCGTCATTCCCATCGCCCTCCCCGCCTCAATCATTGCCGGGTCAACCTCCCGAATTGCCGTATAGGTATTGCGCAATATCGGTAGCTGTCCGTAGATAATTAGAGCAATGACCGCAGGAAGGAAACCGATAGCTCTCAATCCTATGCTGCTAAGAATGAGCATAAGGAAGCCAAAGAGAGCTAGACTGGGGGTAGTCATAGCTATGTCCGCTATGTAAAGCACAATATCTGCTATATGCTCCTTACCTTTACCAGTGATATAGACCCCCAAAGCTACGCCGAGAATGACTGCTATTACAATGGCAACAAAGGTTATCTGAAGGTGGTCAAGGGTCCAGCCTGCTAACTTTTCCGGATGGTTGATTACATATTCCCAGGCTTCTAACATTTCCCTACCTAGAGGTGTCCTTTTTTCGCTGCAATGTAACTAGAAGACGCCGCACCAGAAAGGTGCAATATGGGTCACCTCCAGCCATCATAACCACTAAGGAAAGATGCTGTCAATAACAGCGAGGCTGAAACTTGACTTGCGAAAGATATTATCAGCGCCGGGCTGACGGTAGTACACATCAGAGAAGAGGGTGTTGCAAACAAAAGCTATACGCTAGAAGAAATCCAAAAAGTTGTTAGCCCAAGAGGAAGAAGGGTGGAGAAGGGGGGGAAACAGGGTTACATGCTACGGAGCAAACGTTAATACGTGGCGAATTCGGATAGACAATCAGCCGGAATGTAATACTTCAATGCCTAACACCACTGAGGTATCAACCTGGCGCTGAGGAATATGCCAATATTTACCAAGAAGTTCGTCTTTGCTGGGCATGAGCTTAAATCCATGCTTCTGATAGAATTCAATTGCCCAGTCTGCATCTGCCCAAGTCCCCACAAGCAAGTACTTGGTCTTTGTTAATTGCCTCATATATTGCAGGAGTATTGTGCCAATGCCTTTTCTTTGATAATCAGGTAGCACATAAGCGTGCCTGATAAGTGTCACGTCACTAACCGGCTGGAACCCTATCACTCCGATCAATTCATCCTTCTCTCGCCAGCCAAAGAAATTCATACTCCTCATCTCACGGCGTAACTCTTCCTTGGTCATATATGGCTCCTGATAGCGGTCGTCAGGTATAATACCTTTGTAGGCACGAGCCGCCTCATTTATAATCTCCCAGATGTCATTTGCATCTTTAGAGGAAAGCTTTCTAATCATTGTCTACGTTTTTGAAGAAGCTATCGATCTGATAAACACGCTTAGCTTGGCTAGCCTTTTCCACTACGCCAAATCATACCATTAATTAGCAACATTGAATATTCCATCTGAAAGTGCAAAGAGTAACAAAACGTCAACTTGTTACATGAAAAGGGGGAGCATTTCTGCTCCCCCTCTGTTTTAACCCGGTTTCTAGTCACCACTGCACGAACATTGGCATCATTGTTCAACTGTAGGTATACATATATTGAGGGTAAAGGGTACGCTTTGTCAAGGGCGTAGTCACAATAACACACAATTTTTACCTTTCAGGGTGTGCATCTGAGAGATACTTGGCAACTCTTAGGAAGGTATTTGGCTCAAGGGGAGAGAGTATAACAAACCGCTATATTGTGAAATGAGGTAACAAAATAAGCTATTGTGACACCACATAGTCCGGACGTTTGTCACCTAGCCCAACATTCTGGGTTTAGTTTACTCAACAACATACTATTTTGTTAATCCACCGTAACAGCCGCACGGATGTCCGTGCGGAATGCAGTTGCTACTTTGCGGTTGGAGGTGGCAATGACAAAGACAGACACTGAGGTCAGCTTCTAGGTAAGCAGCTAACTGACTATACTATCGTGTTTACTGGCCTTCCAGCACCCTTATGGCTTCCCTTGCAGCCTGAATAAGGTCAGGATTCGTCGATACCTCAATTACCTTGTTCCAATCGGCTATGGCGTTGTCAATCTCGCCTTTATAATAGTAGGCAGTCCCCCGATTGTAATAGGCCATAGCTAACTCAGGGTCAAGCTCAATGGCTTTATCCAAGTCAATAATGGCTAGGTTCCACTGGCCTGTCTCGTTATAAGCCCAACCCCGATTGTTGTAGGCCCAAGCCAACTCAGGATCAAGTTCAATGGCTTTATCCAGGTCAATAATGGCTAGGTTCCACTGGCCTATCTCGTTATAAGCCCAGCCCCGATTGTTATAGGCTACAGCTAGCTTAGGGTCGAGCTCAATGGCCTTGTCATACTGAACTATAGCTTCGTCCCATTGTTCCTGGTCAACATAGGTATCGCCCTGCTCTAGATGCTCTAGTGCTGGATTAGCACATCCTAGCATCAATAGCACTGAGCAGATAAGCAGCATAAACTTGATTTTGCCTCTCATCACTACACCTACTTATCCTTGTTTGGAACAATCAAAAAGGGCACCAGCCACCGCCATACTATTTAACGGTTCCAGTGCCCTTCTTTAGCCATCTCATCCTTCCCCCAATTTCCATATTTTAAAATTGTTCTACATGTCGGAGCTTGAGTTTAGTCTTCTTTTGAGACTTTTGTCAATATCACTGATGAACAGTGAATGAACGTCTCCGTACACAATGTCACAATCCGTCAGATTGTTACATGAAAAAGGGGGAGCATTTCTGCTCCCCCTCTGTTTTAACCCGGTTTCTAGTCACCATTGAACGAACATTGGGATCATTATTCAACTGTAGGTATACATATATTGAGGGTAAAGGATACGCTTTGACAAGGGCATAGTCACAATAACACACAGCTTTTACCTTTCAGGGTGTGCATCTGAGAGATACTTGGCGGCTCTTAGGAAGGGATTTGGCGCAAGGGGAGAGGGAATAACAAAACGCTACGTTGTACAACGAGGTAACAAAACACCCTGTTGTTTAGTTAGCACGGGAGTGTTAATTGCAGGAATATTTCTTTTGTGGTATACTTAAAGTAAGTTCCAGTTTAGGTTATAACAAGCTTCTCGGAAGCTACTGACACAGAGTTTTCTTAAGTATTGGATGGTCCGGACTCTAATTAATTATAAAGAGAGGAGGTCATCCAATGAGTTTTCAGGACAAATCACTTCAGTGTTCCGATTGTGGCATTACTTTCACGCACAGCGCTGAGGATCAAGAGTTTTTCCAATCCAAGGGTTTTACTAACGAGCCCAAGCGCTGTCCCGAATGCCGCCGGGCAAGGAAGTCAGAACGTAACGGCAACAGCGGTTACGGAGCCCCGCGCCAGATGTTTCCAGCGGTGTGTGCCGAGTGTGGCAAAGACACCGAAGTACCCTTTGAACCTCGCGGTGATAAGCCGGTTTACTGCAGAGATTGCTACCGAAAAGTCCGACCTAGTAGATAAGTGAGGTCAAGCCATGAGTCACATCCAGGTTGGACAACCGGCTTGGATGTAACTCGGATAAATTTGAGGTCTGTCTTTAGAAGTATCAATACATGAAGGTGAATCACAGGAATCGCTGTTGCGCCGCTTTCAGCGAATGGTGCAGATGAGCGGGGTCTTGTGGGAGGTTAAAGCCAACCGCTATTTCCTATCTAAGAGGAGACGGCCTGCATCAAAGCCAAAAAGAATGCCAGGCGAAGGCGGCGACAGGGGTATTAAACAGAACAGAGAATAAAATCCAGGATAAGAGAAGGCAGATTATGAAAATTTATGTGGGCAATCTATCCTTTGATGTTACCGAGGACGAGATTGCGGCAGAATTCGGCACTTATGGCAAGGTGGAATCTGTCGCCATTCCTTCCGACAAGCTCAGTGGACGGTCCAGGGGCTTTGCCTTCGTGGAAATGGCATCGAAGTCTGAGGCTGAAGCCGCTATCACGGGGCTTAACGGTAAGACATTGAAAGACCGGACTATTGTGGTTAATGAGTCCCGCCCTCGCACAGACAACAGGGGTGGTGGTTCCTACGGCAACAGGAGGAGTGGCGGCTATGGCAGTGGTGGTTACGGTGGTGGCAGGGGTGGCCGGTCGGGTGGTGGCAAGCAACGAAGATATTAGCCAACCCGGCGACTTGAATTAGTACTGACAGTCGCGTAAGCCTTTACTGACTCACTCATCACAAATCGAGGCAGCGTACCAATTTGGCAAAAAAGGGGCACCATGAATATCTATGTGGGCAACCTATCGCTCGAAACGACCGAAGACGAACTGCGAAAAGAGTTCACGGAATTCGGGGAAGTGATATCCGTCACCATCATGAACGACAAGTATATCGGCAGCGGTCAACCGAGGGGCTACGGATATGTCGAAATGGCGTCGAAATCTGAAGGTGCCACCGCGATTGCTAACCTCGAAGGGAAAAAACTGAGAGACCGGGTTGTCACCGTCGTTGCAGCACTGCCGCTATCAGATAAAGGCAGAACGGTTTCCCTCAACATCAGAAGCCGCCAACTTAATAAAAAAAGAGAAAGAAGAGACATAGTTAATTAAACACCTATAGTACAGGCGCTTAATCAGCATTTTTTCAAGGAGTTAAATGAATTTCGATACCTTTAATTTTCATCCGAGCATCATGGCCGGTGTACGTGCGCTCGGTTATTCCATACCTACACCGATACAATTACAGGCCATCCCACCGATTATGCAGGAGCGGGATGTCATTGGCCTAGCCCAGACCGGAACGGGTAAGACAGCGGCTTTCGTACTGCCCATTCTGGAGCGTCTTCGATCAGGCCCGCGAGGATGTGTCCGGGCTCTGGTAATCTCGCCCACACGCGAGCTGGCCGAGCAGACCTGCGAGGTTATCAACGGTCTGGGGAGCAGGGCCGGACTGCAGAGCATTACCATCTATGGCGGGGTAAACATGGACCAGCAAATCCGAAGCTTGCACGCAAACCCCGATATAGTGGTCGCCTGCCCAGGCCGGCTGCTTGACCACCTGTGGAAGGGTACAATAAGTTTGTCAGAGCTAGAAATCCTCGTCATCGACGAGGCCGACCGCATGTTCGACATGGGTTTCTTACCCGATATTCGTAATATTTTGGCGTGTATCATGAACGAGCGACAAACCCTGCTTTTTTCTGCCACCATGCCCGAGAATGTCCGGCGCCTGACGCGTCAAATCCTGCATGACCCAGTCACCGTGCAGATCGGCCGCAGGCTACCGGCAAAAACAGTATCCCACGCTCTGTACCCGGTACAGCAGCACCTCAAGACAGCACTACTCAAGGAAATTCTAAATAAAACCAAAACGGATTCGGTACTTGTCTTCACCCGCACCAAGCACCGTGCCGAACGTGTGGCGCTGCAACTGGTAAGATCCGGCCATCGGGTGACTTCACTGCAGGGGAACCTGTCCCAGAACCAGAGACAGGCCGCGCTTACAGGCTTCCGTAACGGCTCGATCAAGATTCTGGTGGCGACCGATATTGCTGCCCGCGGTATCGATGTTTTGAGTATTTCCCACGTCATCAATTATGATATGCCCGAAAGTACGGATGACTACATCCACCGAATCGGTCGTACCGGGCGAGTTGATAAAAACGGTGATGCATTAACCTTCGTAACCGGCGCCGATGCAGATAAGATACTTGCCCTCGAGCGGATTCTCAATGCGCCGCTTGAGCGTCTTACACTTAAAGGCTTTGATTACACTAAGCCTGCGCCGGACAAAGAATTCCGCCTTTCGTACCGGCCACGACGACAAGTCGTAAGAAAGCAAGAGATTGGTAAACAAATGGCTATAAAGTAGAATATGCATCTGCTTGCTAGCTGTAGTATCCTTCTAATGTGACAAATGAAGCCTCCATAACCGGGGCTTTTCTTTTTATTGTTAATTAACCCCCTCTGGGATTATCCGCATATTAGCTAGTTCTTGAAATTTTACATCGTGACTTTTTGCTGGGTGGAGCATGATTACACATTTGTCAGGATTGTTGGGTCACAATCCGTCATTTTGTTACATAAGAAAAAAGGGGGGGCATTTCTGCTCCCCCTATAATGTTCAATCGCAACTGCCGGTCACCACTGTACGAACATTGGGATCATTGTTCAACTGTAGGTATACGTATATTGAGGGTAAAGGGTATGCTTTGTCAAAGACATAGTCACAATAACACACAACTTTTACCTTTCAGGATATGCGTCAGACACTGGATTTGTTCTATATTCTCCCTGTTTTCTTACCTAGTAAATCCCAACATATTTTCGCTAATCAGGAGCCCAACCTTTTCCCTTACACTTTGGACACTTAACATCTCTCGCTATAATGAAGTGAAATCCCCTGGAGGAAATTCGCCCTCTGCCGCCACATTCTGTGCATTGGGGCCAGTCTTCAGGGATTAGATTATATCCAAGACCATTGCATACAGAGCAAGCCTCTCGGAGGAA
>DAOVUZ010000065.1 GCA_030632305.1 Dehalococcoidales bacterium
CTCCTCATGCTCACCGACATATACTTTAATGCCTTTCCTTTCCAGTTCGTCTTTGCCTCGCCCTGAAACTAGGGGATTGGCATCGAGCATAGCCAGATGAATCTCGGTAATACCGGCGGCAATAATTGCCTGACTACATGGCGGAGTCCGACCATAGTGGCAGCATGGTTCCAGGGTAACATACATCGTGCCCCCCAGGGCTTGGTCACCGGCCTGCTTCATGGCTAATACCTCGGCATGCCATAAGCCTGGTGGTTGTGTATAGCCTTGTCCGGCGACTACACCATTCTTAACTACTACTGCCCCCACCGCCGGGTTGGGGCTAACCTGCCCCAGGGCTAGTTTAGCTAGGGAGAGTGCCTGCTCCATATAGTCCATACTGTTGCCATTCTAGCACCTCCTTTTAAAAAAGTGCAACATTAGTTCCCTAGTGGAAGGATAAAGGCTAATAGGGTATAATTGGGATTAAATCTGGAAAGGAGTACTTCCGAATGAAGACTTTTATTCGTGAGATTCTGGGGGCACTAATACTGGCTGGAGTAATCTTCTTTACGCTGCAGATTACCATCCAGACTTTCGTCATAGTAGGTCCTAGTATGGAACCTGGATTGCAGTCAGGACAACGGATATTGATTAGTAAAATCGCTTATGCGTTCGATGAACCGGAAAGGGGTGATGTGGTTATATTCCATCCACCTGATAGGCAACAAGCCGACTACATCAAGCGTATCATTGCTTTGCCCGGCGAGTCGGTAGAGATAGAAGACGGGATAGTTTATATCCACCAAAATGGCAATGTTTACCCATTGAATGAACCCTATATAGAAGAACCGCCCAACCATGATTTCCATGGGGATATAATCTCAGAGGATGAATATTTTGTCCTTGGTGATAATCGTAATAATAGCGAGGATTCACGCAACGACTGGACGGTACAGCGCGAAGATATAATTGGTAAAGCCTGGCTATTAATCGGGCTACCTGAAGGGGAATGGGGGATTGCCCCTAACTACTCGCTGGATGAGCAACTAGCCAGCTCTGTGAGTGAATAGAGCTACTGGGGGTGAGGCTAATAGAAAATGTAGAGCAAATCTTCCAGAAGTCAGGGGCTATACTCAACGGGCACTTTTTACTTGCCTCCGGGCTGCACTCCCCTGTCTATTGGGAGAAGTTCCAGGTTTTGCAATACCCGAACTATACCGAGTCACTTTGCCGTATGATTGCTACCCACTTTCAGAAGCAGGGGGTCCAGGTAGTAGCTGGACCAACTACCGGTGGCATTATCTTGGCTTATGAGGTAGCAAGACAATTAGGCATCCGCGGCATATTTGCTGAGAAGGAAGGTAATATAAGGGCGTTTAGGCGTGGCTTCAGCATTAACTCGGGTGAGCGAGTTCTAATCGTCGATGATATTCTTACTACCGGTAGCTCAATAGTCGAGGTTATGGCAGCGGTAACCAGACAGGGTGGTATTGTAATCGGTATCGGGGTATTGGTTGACCGTTCTGAGCAAGGCATAGAGTTTGGCGTTCCTCTTTTTAGCTGTCTCCGTTCCATAACTCTAGCCTATACACCATCGGATTGCCCGTTGTGCGCTGCCCGAATCCCCTTGGTCAAACCAGGCAGCAGCCAAAATCCACCAGATTAAAGCAGCTAACTTCTACCAAACTCCTTTTCCAACTGCCCTGAGCTGAGGCGAATCATTGTCGGTCTACCATGAGGACAGGTATGGGGGATGGCTGCTTGTTCCAGTTGTCGTACCAATTCATCCATCTCGTCATCAGTCAAAGTCTGTCCAGCCCTCACCGCACTGTGGCAGGCAATAGACATGGCTATAGTTTCTGCCCAATCTCCTCCAGATAAGAAATCCAGTAACTGTCTCATCATTCCCGCCCAGTCTTTATTATAAAGCACAAGTGGCACCGCCCGAACTAAATAGGTTTTATCACCAAAAGGCTCAATAGAGAAACCAAATTCAGCTAATTTTTGGTAGTGCGATTTCAGAACTTCTTCCTCTTTAGGATTAACCTCAAATGTCACCGGTTCCAGCAGTCCTTGAACTTCTACTTCCTGCCGTGACCTCTGGTGTTTAATCTTCTCAAAAAGGATACGCTCATGAGCAGCATGCTGGTCAATAAGGTATAACCCATCACGACCTTCAGCTATAATATAGCTACTTAAGAGCTGCCCCAATATCCTCAGAGTTGGCAGGGATACCATCGGGGTCTGGGGAGCCAGCGGTGGCAAACTAGTAAGGCTGTCTGAGGGTGAAGTCAATACTGCCTGTCTTGGTTCTGGGGTTGATACATATGTTGTCGCTGTCGCCCCAATTTGAGGCACGGGCATTAATTCAATTAAAGCCCGTCGCACCGTCTTCTGGACAGTGCCAAAAACCCGGTGTTCATTTTGGAATTTGACCTCGGTCTTGGTAGGATGAACATTAACATCCACCTCTTGATGGGGCAGAGAAATATTGATAATAGCGATAGGGTGTTTCCCCTGAGGCAAGAGCCCGTGATAAGCCTCTTCTACTGCCCAGGCTAGCAGTCGGCTATTTACCCAGCGGCGGTTAATAAAGAAGCTGAGGCAGCCTCGATTTGAGCGACTTACTGCTGGTGAGCCTACTGTGCCCGTTATCCCAAGGTAGACTGCCCCGTTTTCCCATTTGCTGTCGTTTCTAATCTCCAGCATATTCTGTGCTATCTCTACGCCATAAACCTCAATCACGCTGTCTATAAGTTGACCACTACCCGGAGTTCGTAGAGCCACTTTGCCATCAATAAACAGCGTAAATTTAACCTCAGGAAAGTCAAGGGCATATTGACTTACTACATTAGCGATATGGCTGTTTTCTGTAGTCGGCGACTTGAGGAATTTTAATCTTGCCGGCACCCGACGAAACAGATTTCGCACTGTAAGCGTAGTCCCCTGAGGATGACCCTGACTCCCCTTATTTTCAATAACGCCGTCCTTCAAACTAAGAGAGGTGCCTGACGATTTTCCGGCAACACAGGTAATAATATCTACCTGAGCTACAGCAGCTATGCTGGGTAGTGCCTCACCCCGAAAGCCAAGGCTGGAAATAGACTCCAAATCATCGAGACTTCCTATCTTGCTGGTAGCATGCCGGTCAAAGGCAAACTCCACCTCTCCGTCGGGAATGCCTATGCCGTTATCGGTTACCCTGATCAGGATCACCCCACCACCCATCGTCTCGATGGAAATCTGGCTGGCACTGGCATCCAGTGAATTCTCCACCAGCTCTTTCACCACCGATGCAGGTCTCTCTACAACTTCACCGGCGGCAATCCGGGAGACTATTTGGGGGTCTAAAACTCTAATCGTCATATCAAACCTTAATAATAATTTTACACGGTTACGTGTAAAATGTCAAGCATCATTCTGCCTTCTCCAGCCGGGCGAAGCTGAGGAGTAGTTTTTTTACTCCCTGACCCTGAAAAGCAACCACTACCTCGGTATCGTCGGTTACCGACTGACAGTTCACCACTACCCCATCACCAAACTGGGCATGACGAACACGGTCGCCAGCTTTTAATTCCAGAACGGTAGCACCGGGAACCGGAGCTTTATTCCAGGAATACATTGCCTCGGCTATTTGGCTTTCTTCTCCCTGCCACCAATCACCACCACCCGAAACCAGGTGCTGGGGAATATCGTTCAGAAAGCGAGATGGTTTATTTACCGTGCTGCTCCCCATCAGGCTACGGCGAAAGGCACGAACCAGATACACCCTCTGCTTGGCTCTGGTTATACCGACGTAGCAGAGCCGCCGCTCCTCCTCCATCTGTGCCGGGTCATCAAACGACTTAAAATGGGGCAGGATGCCGTCCTCCATACCAACAATAAACACTACCGGGAATTCCAGTCCCTTGGCTTGATGCAGGGTAATCAGGGTTACCGCATCCACAGTCTCATCAAGCCGATCGACATCGGATACCAGGGTTACCCCCTCAAGAAAGGCGGCTAAGCCATCGGGGGGATTCAAATTATTATATTGCTGGGCTACAGTGCGAAGCTCAAGGATATTTTCCCAGCGCTCCTCTCCATCTGGTTGACTCAATATATATTCCTTATAACCGGAGCGTTCTACAACCAGGTCCAGTAAATCAGCCGGGTTTAGCTCCCGACTACGGGTAACAAATTCCTCTATCAAGTTTAAGAAATTAGCCAGTGCCATGGTGATGCGAGAGCTAAACGGTGGTTGAGGCTCTGTTTCTGGTTCAGCTACTAGCTGTAACGTCTCATATTCGGGGATATTCAGAGTCTTTGCCCAACGAGATAGCTGACTCAGGCTTTGCTGCCCAATACCCCTGCCCGGAACATTGATTATCCTCAATAGGCTGACACTATCATAATGGTTCTGGATAAGCCTGAAATAGGCAATAATATCTTTAATCTCTCGCCGCTCATAGAACCGGGTACCAGCCACCAGCTTATAAGACACCCCGTAACGAACGAATGCCTCTTCAAGGACTCTTGACTGGGCATTGGTGCGATACATTACGGCACAGTCGCCCCGCCTAATCCCCCCCTGCCCTACCAGGCGCTCTACCTCGCTGACCACAAACTGGGCTTCTTCCTGCTCGGTATATGTCTCAACCACTGTAGTTAGTTCACCCAGCTCATTATCCGTCCACAACTCCTTGGGTTTGCGCTGCTGATTGGCTGAGATTACATGAGATGCCGTTTCCAGAATCATCTTAGTTGAGCGATAGTTTTGCTCCAGCAACACCAATTTAGCCTCGGGGTAGTCCTGCTCAAAGCTAAGGATGTTACGCAGGTCAGCAAATCGCCACGAGTAGATTGACTGGTCAGGATCGCCGACGACACAAATATTGCGATACTTCCC
>DAOVUZ010000103.1 GCA_030632305.1 Dehalococcoidales bacterium
CTACTGGTATGATAAGCCCAATAGTCTAATCTCATCTGGTGGACTGGGAACTATGGGCTTCGGGCTGCCGGCAGCTATGGGGGCTGAGGTAGGTTGTCCTGGGGATACCGTTTGGTTAATTGACGGTGATGGTAGCTTTCAAATGACGATACAGGAGTTAGCCACCATAGTTCAGGATAATATTGCGGTTAAGATAGCAATTCTTCATAATGGCTATCTGGGGATGGTAAGGCAATGGCAGGAAATGTTCTATGGAAAACGATATGTAGCTACACCACTGAGTAGTCCTGACTTCGTCAAGGTTGCTGAGGCCTACGGACTCCCCGGGATAAGGGTTACTTGTAAAGAGGAAGTGGTTCCAGCTATACAGCAAGCCATGGGTGAGCCAGGTCCTTTCCTGATAGACTTCATAGTAGAACCAGAGGAGAATATTTATCCTATGGTTCCACCGGGAGCAGCTTTATCCGAGGTTCTTGAGGAGCCCAAGGAAAAGGCGAAAGCCTTGGCCGATTCCGCCAAGCTCTCGGTGAGTAATATCTGAGCTTAAGAAGGAGGTGACAATATGGCGGAGACAAAGCACACCATAGTTGCTCTAGTAGAGGATAAGCCTGGAGTGCTTAACCGTATGGCGAGCCTCTTCCGAAGGCGTGGCTTTAACATCGAGAGTATCGCTGTGGGGCGCAGTGAAATACCTCATTTATCGCGCATGACTATTGTCGTCGATGGGGCAACTACAATGGTAGAACAGGTTAGGAAGCAGTTGGATAAGATAATAGATGTGATCAAGGTATCTGACATTAGCGGGGATGAAATAATTGCTCGAGAATTGGCGCTTATAAAAGTGAAAGCCACTTCTTCCACCAGAAGTGAGATTATGCAGATTGTGGATATATTCAGGGCAAATATAGTAGATGTTGCCTCCGACTCGGTAACGGTCGAGGTTACCGGGGATGAGGAGAAAGTCAATTCGTTGCTTGGTTTGCTTCGTGGCTTTGGTATCAAGGAAATAGTCAGGACGGGTCGCATAGCTATGGTCAGGGGTGGTTCGGGGCCACTACCAGTGGAAGAAAGGTTGTCTGATACTCGTAACAAAAGGCCAAAAACAGCCTAATAAAAAATAAAGGAGATGATAACCTATGGCAAAGATTTTCTATGATAGCGATGCTAAGCTAAGTTTACTTGACGGGAAGGTAATCGGCATTATCGGCTACGGGAGTCAGGGGCACGCCCAGGCGCAAAACCTCAGGGAAAGTGGCTGCCAGGTGATAGTGGCTGAAGCCAAGGGAAGTCAGGGCTGGGATAATGCTAAGGAGGCTGGCTTCAAAGTGCTAACTGCGGATGAGGTAGCCAAAGAAGCTGATATTTTGGTAATGCTGGCGCCGGATAGTCTACAACGGGAAATTTACTACGGGGCAGTTGAAAAAGGATTAGCCCCAGGCAATACCCTGATGTTTGCTCATGGCTTTAACATCCACTATGGGCAAATCATCCCGCCACCTGATATTGATGTTACCATGATAGCTCCTAAATGTCCGGGGCATATGCTACGGCAACTTTATACCGAGGGTATCGGACCGCCAGCAGTGGTGGCGGTCCATCAAGATGCTTCAGGTAAGGCAGAGGATGTAGCCCTTGCCTATGCTAAGGGCATCGGCTGTAGCCGAGCCGGTGTTATTGAGACAACCTTTGCTGAGGAGACAGAGACTGACCTCTTTGGTGAACAGGCAGTGCTATGTGGCGGAGTTTCAGGTCTGGTGAAGGCTGGCTTTGACACACTGGTTGAGGCTGGCTATCAACCAGAAATAGCTTACTTTGAGTGTTTCCATGAGCTTAAACTTATCGTTGACCTGATGTATAAGGGTGGCTTAAATTATATGCGATACTCAGTCAGTGACACTGCTGAGTATGGTGACTATACCCGGGGACCACGGGTTATTGATGATGTGGTTAGGGACGAGATGGCGCAAATCCTGGCTGAGATTCAGGATGGTAGCTTTGCTAGAGAGTGGATTTTAGAAAACCAGGCCGGTCGCCCGGTTTATAATGCCCTGAAGCGCATGGAGAAAGAGCACCTTATTGAGGAGGTTGGCGCCGAGCTACGAGCCATGATGCCGTGGCTGAAAAAGTAGAATAAAAGGCATTGGCGACTAGTCAGTAAGCTAATCCGTGGAGGAGTAGGGGAAATATGGATAGGGTAATAATCTTTGATACCACCTTGCGGGATGGGGAGCAGGCGGCGGGGGGAACACTCAATATCCAGGAAAAATTGGAGATTGCCAAACAACTGGAAAAGCTTGGTGTAGATATTATCGAGGCTGGCTTTCCTATTAGCACTCCGGGCGACTTTGAGGCAGTAAAGCTTATTGCCAGGGAGGTCCGCACCCCTATAATTTGCGCCCTGGCCCGGGCTCATCCTGATGACATAGACCGGGCTTGGGAGGCGGTTAAAGATGCTGAGCACCCACGAATACATGTGTTTCTGTCGGCATCAGATATACACCTCGTTTATCAATTGAAAAAGACTCGCGAGCAGATTTTAGAGGCTTCTCGTGATATGGTAGTCCGGGCTAAGAAATATGTTGATGATGTTGAGTTCTCACCTATGGATGCCAGCCGGACCGAGCCCGCCTATATCTGTCAAATCGTGGAAGCGGTTATTGATGCTGGAGCGACTACGGTAAATATACCCGATACCGTGGGCTATGCTATCCCTGATGAGTTTGGCAGTCTCATTGGCGAAATTTTCCAGAATGTGCCCAACATTAACCGGGCTAGAGTTAGTGTTCATTGCCATAATGACCTGGGTCTGGCGGTGGCTAATAGCTTGGAGGCGGTCAAACGGGGAGCAAGACAGGTGGAGTGTACCATAAATGGTATTGGGGAAAGGGCAGGCAATGCCTCACTTGAGGAAATTGTGATGGCGGTTAAGACCCGTAGCGACTTTTTTAGCCTGACGACAAATGTTGATACCGGGCAAATCTATAAGACCAGCCGACTGGTAAGCGAGCTAACTGGTTTTCTGGTTCAACCTAATAAGGCAATTGTAGGCGCTAATGCCTTTCGCCATGAGTCGGGAATCCACCAGGATGGCGTCATCAAGATGCCGATAACCTATGAAATA
>DAOVUZ010000064.1 GCA_030632305.1 Dehalococcoidales bacterium
AGGTCCCAAGGGTTGGGCTGTTCGCCCATTAAAGCGGTACGCGAGCTGGGTTCAGACCGTCGTGAGACAGGTCGGTCTCTATCCGTCGTGGGCGTCCGGAGATTTGAGGGGGACTCTCTCTAGTACGAGAGGATCGAGAGGGACAGACCTCTGGTTTGCCAGTTGTCCCGCCAGGGGCATCGCTGGGTAGCTAAGTCTGGTTAGGATAAGCGCTGAAAGCATCTAAGTGCGAAGCCGGCCCCAAGATTATATCTCCTGCCCCTGTGATTTATCACAGGGGGTAAGACCGCAAGTAGACTACTTGCTTGATAGGCGGTAAGTGTAAGTGCAGTAATGTATTTAGCTAAACCGTACTAATGGTCGAGGGCTTGGCCTGCTTCAGAGTTGATATTAGTTAAAGACAGAAATCTACGGTGGTTCCGGCTGCCGTAGATTTTTTTTGTTTTATGGGGTTTTTGAAGGTAGTAACCTCACCCCCTTTTCTTTTGCTAAATGGTGTGCTAGAATAAGCACTAATAGCCTCCTGGTGGTTAGAGCGGGGTGGAACCACCCGTTCCCATCCCGAACACGGAAGTGAAACACCCCAGCGCAGACGATACTGAGGGGGTGACCCTTTGCGGAAAATATGCCACTGCCAGGAGGCTTTTGACCTTTGCCTTTAATTACTTTATAATAGTGGGGCAAGTCTGTGAGATAGGTGATAGCAGATGACTAGCAGGTTCGAGAAATTCTCAGAGCGAGCTCGCAGGGTCCTCACCTTAGCCCAGGAAGAGGCGCAGCACTTCAACCACAACTACATCGGCACCGAGCATATTTTGCTTGGTCTGGTGCGGGAGGACGAGGGGGTAGCGGCTAAGGTTCTAACCAATATGGGCGTTGGCTTGAACAGGGTGCGCTCTGCCGTGGAATTTATCATCGGGCGTGGTGAGAAACCCAGTAGTGGTCAAGTTGGGCTTACCCCCAGAGCAAAGAGAGTCATTGAACTGGCTATTGATGAGGCACGCCGCCTCGACCATAATTATATTGGTACCGAGCATCTCCTTTTAGGATTGCTGAGTGAGGGGGAGGGGGTAGCCGCTCATGTGCTAGATAGCTTTGGTATCACCCTGGAGCAGACACGTAATGAAACTGCCCACTTCCTCAGTCAAGGTGCACCCAAGTCCAAGCTTACCCGCACCGCAAGTCGCACCCCAGCTTTAGACCAATTGGGTATTGACCTAACCGCAGCCGCTCGTGCCGGGAAACTTGACCCGGTTATTGGACGAACTAAGGAGATTTCCCGCATAATCCAAATCCTCAGCCGCAGGACCAAGAACAATCCAGCTCTTATTGGTGAGCCAGGAGTGGGAAAAACAGCAATCGTTGAGGGCCTGGCTCACCGTATTGTTGCCGGTGATGTCCCTGAAACACTGGAGGGAAAACGGATAATAACACTGGACATGGGAGCGGTAGTAGCGGGGACAAAATACCGGGGCGAGTTTGAAGAACGACTCAAAAAGATTGTTGACGAGATAAAGGTTGCGGGAAATTGCGTGCTCTTTGTTGATGAGTTCCACACCATTGTTGGTGCTGGGGCGGCGGAGGGGGCAATTGACGCCGCCAGTATCCTCAAACCCTCGCTGGCACGGGGGGAACTACAGTGTATTGGGGCAACTACCCTTGACGATTACCGTAAGTATGTGGAGCGGGATGCGGCTCTGGAGCGCCGCTTCCAGCCAGTTCTAGTAGAAGAGCCTTCCACAGAGGAAACTTTGGAGATTCTGCGCGGGATTAAGGAGCGCTACGAGGAACATCACCATCTACAAATAAGTGATGAGGCACTGAATGCAGCGGCAACATTAGCCGCCAGATACATACCCGACCGCTTTCTGCCTGACAAGGCTATTGACCTGATTGATGAGGCATCGTCACGGGTAAGGATTAGACACCACACCGTACCCTTCACCCTGAAAGAAGCCAAGCAGGTTGAGGATAGTGTACATAAGGATAAAGAGGCAGCCCTAGCCACAGAGCAGTATGACTATGCCGCTGAACTGCGCCAGCGAGAAGTTCAGATTCAGGAAAAAATAAACAAGCTAGAAGAGGAGTGGCAGACTGAGCAGGGGCAAGAGACGCCGGTGGTGAGTGCCGAGGACATCGCTGAAGTAGTCAGTATGTGGACCGGGATTCCAGTGGTCCAGTTAGCCAGCGATGAGATGAAGCGCCTGCTTAACATGGAGGAGGTAATCCATAAGCGCATTATTGGTCAGGATGAGGCGATTAATACTATTTCTAAAGCGATAAGGCGAGCCCGAGCCGGAATCAAGGACCCAAGGCACCCTATAGGCAACTTCATCTTTCTAGGTCCAACCGGCGTTGGTAAGACAGAGCTGGTCAGAGCCTTAGCCGAGTTTATGTTTGGCAGTGAGGACGCCCTAATCAGGCTTGATATGTCTGAGTTTATGGAGAAACACACTGTAGCCCGACTGGTCGGGGCACCACCAGGATATGTTGGCTATGAGGAAGGTGGGCAACTTACTGAGGCAGTGAGGCGTAAGTCGTATTGCACCATACTTCTGGATGAAATCGAGAAGGCTCACCCCGATGTATTCAATATACTGCTCCAGATATTTGACGATGGTCACCTCACCGATTCCAAGGGGCGGCGGGTTGATTTCCGCAACAGCATTATCATTATGACCAGCAATATTGGTGCCGAGCTTATCCGAAAAGGGACGACAATTGGTTTTACTTCTCGCAGTGATGAGGCCAAAACCCAGCAGCTAACCTACGATAAGATGAAGGAGAAGCTACTTGGCGAATTAAAAAAGACCTTCCGTCCTGAGTTTCTCAATCGTGTTGATGGGGTAGTGGTATTTCACGCCTTAACCAAGGAGCATATCCGAAAGATAGTTGATTTGATGCTGGCTAAAGTTGCCCAGCAACTGGTTGAGAAGGGGATAAAGCTAGAGGTGACCGAAGCCGCCAGAGATTTTTTGGGTGATAAGGGCTACGATGAGGTCTTCGGGGCGAGACCTCTACGCCGGGTGATTCAGGACATGGTTGAAGACAAACTTTCAGAAAGTCTGCTCCGTGGCCAATTCCAGTCGGGAGATACGGCGGTAGTCGACCTGGAAGGCGAAGAGATTGTAATGCGCTCAGCAACTGTAGGCGCCTTACTGGGAGATGATAAATCATAGCCTGTTATCATAGATGCTAAGCATATTGCAGAAAGGGCGGGAGAACAAGATACATACTAAAACCACCCTTTTTTATTTGTCCCAAATAGGCTGGTGAAGTGTTTAATAAGATTTTAATTGCCAATCGCGGAGAAATTGCCTTCAGAGCAGTCAGGGAGTGCAAAGAGCTGGGAATACGCGCTGTTGCCATTTACTCCGATGCTGATGCTGAGGCCTTATTCGTAAAGCATGCCAACGAGGCTTACCCCCTAGGGGAGTCAAGCCCCGCCAACAGTTATTTAAATATTGAAAAAATTCTTGATATAGCCAGGAAGTGCGGAGCCGAAGCTATTTACCCTGGATATGGATTCCTCTCCGAGAATCCCAGCTTTGTTGAAGCCTGTGAACAGAGCGGCGTTAAATTTATCGGTCCCCCCAGCGAGTCCATGCACCGGGCAAAGCCCAAGCACCGGGCGCGCAAGCTGATGAAAACAAACGGTATCCCGGTTACCCCCGGTACCGACGAGGCTATAGCCAGTGCCAGTGAAATGACCGAGGCTATTAAAGCGGCGGATGACATCGGCTATCCGGTGATTGTCAAACCCAGCGGCGCCGGCGGCGGAATCGGGATAAGAGTGGCTAAAGACAAAGATGAACTGGTGGAAGCAATGAAATATGCCGAATCACGGGGAAACTCCGCCTTTGGCATATCAGCTTTCTATATTGAAAAATATATCACCAGGGTAAAACATATAGAGTTCCAGATACTAGCCGATGAAAAGGGTAATGTGGTTTACCTGGGTGAACGCGAATGCTCTATTCAACGAAGGTATCAAAAGCTTATTGAAGAAACTCCCTCCTCGGTGATGACCCCTCAATTGAGGCAGGAAATGGGGCAGGCAGCAGTTAAAGTGGCTAAAATACTAAAATATGCCAGTGCCCTGACGGTGGAGTTCATCTTTTCTATGGACACGGGCGAGTATTTTTTCAATGAAGTCAACACCCGTCTCCAGGTTGAACATCCCATTACCGAGCTTACTACCGGGATAAATATGGTTAAAGAGCAAATAAGGATAGCGGATGGGGAGGAGCTGGGTTACACCCAGGATGATATTCAGCCTCGGGGCTGGGCAATAGAATGCCGGATTAACGCTGAAGACCCGATCCATGATTTCTTGCCTTCCCCATTCGAGATAACTGCCTACCAACCTCCCGGCGGTTTTGGGGTCAGGGTTGATAGCGGAGTATATGCCGGATTTACCCTGCCCTTTCACTACGATTCGCTGATAGTGAAGCTGCTGGCGTGGGGTGGAAGCCGGGATAAAGCTATTTCAAGTATGAGGCGGGCACTTGACGAGTTTATTATCGATGGGATAAAAACGAACATCCCGTTCCACAAGGTAGCCCTCGACGACGAGATTTTTAAGCGGGGAGATTACACCACAAATTTCATAGAGGAACGGGAAATAATTAAAAAACTCAAACAATTATACGGTAAGGCTACGGGATAGCCTGAGCCTGTCAAACCCCCTGTCCTAACCAAATTCCCCTTGCGTTACTACCTGAAACCGAGTAAAGTCAACCTATGGATAAAGCCCGCGGCAGGACTGTTTTTGTCTGCCAGCAGTGCGGCAAGGAGAGCCTTAAATGGCTGGGACGCTGCCCCAACTGCCAGCAGTGGAACAGCTTTGTCGAAACCACAGCCCCTACGGCTACTCCCTCCCGAACTCCAGCCCCGGAAAATCCTCCCCA
>DAOVUZ010000072.1 GCA_030632305.1 Dehalococcoidales bacterium
AATTATCCCTGCCTAGCTCAAGCAGGGTTTTACCATAGGTTTCCCTCAGGGAAACTTCCTGAGACATCTTTACTCCAACTCCTTTAGGGCTATCTTCACCTCATCTGCACTGGGAGCTTTGCCGTGAAAGTCAGGGTTGTTCTCCATAAAGCTTACCCCTTTACCCTTAATAGTATGGGCAATGATAATGGTGGGCTGCCCTTTAACCAGTTTTACCCGGGTAAAAGCATCAATAAGCTCAGTGATATCATGACCATTAACCTCAATAACATACCAGCCAAAAGCCTGCCATTTCTTATTAAATGGGTCAAGGTTCATAACATCACGGTTCCAGCCATCAATCTGCAGTCCATTGTTATCCACGATAGCTACCAGGTTATCCACCTTGAAGTGGGCGGTAGCCATAGCCGCTTCCCATACCTGCCCCTCATCACACTCGCCATCCCCCAGCAGGACATAAACCCGGTAGTCCTGTGAGTTGAGACGACCAGCCAGGGCAACGCCCAAGGCAAAGGATAATCCCTGCCCCAGCGAGCCGGACGACATCTCCACACCAGGGGTAATTGTTCGGTCAGCGTGCCCCTGAAGGCGACTATCAAGCTGTCTCAAAGTGGATAGCTCGTCCACGGGGAAGTAGCCACACTCAGCCAGGGTAGCATAGAGCAGGGGGGCAACATGCCCCTTGCTCAGGATGAACCTATCCCTGTCTGACCACTGGGGATTTGATGGCATATGTCGCAATAACTTGAAGTAGAGGGCAGTAACAATCTCTACCGCTGACAGGGAGCCACCGGGGTGACCGCTACCAGCTTTCCCTGTCATAGTAATGATGTGGCGGCGCAGCCTCTTAGCTACCGCCTCCATTTCCGCTATTGATGCCGATGACGAAAAAACCTCGGCTTTCATATCATCTGCCGAGGTTCCGAATAATGGATTACCTGATTCAGGTAATGGCATTAACACCCCCTATTTTTTGTAATTATATAACAATTGTAGACATATTGTCTACACAGCCTCTTCCTTCTTCAAATTGATTTTTATATCAATGCATGGTTAAATTACTGGGTATAGGGTATAGAAGGAGGAGACAGGTGAATGGTTTAGCGCTACCAGTCAGTAAAAGAAATATCCTGGGTAAGAAGACCAGATTCTTACGCCATCAGGGTATCACCCCGGCTCATCTTTTTGGACATGGCCTGGAGTCAATTCCCTTGCAGTGTGATACCGCTAGGCTGCAGCGGATAATAGCTCAGGCAGGAACAACCAAACTTATTGCTCTGGAGATTGAAGGAGATAAGCAACCCAGAAGTGTGTTCATCCGTGAAATCCAGCGAAATGCCTACACTGGAGCGTTGCTCCATGTCGACTTATACCAGGTGCGAAAGATGGAAAGGATAAAGGTAGACGTTCCTATTGTCTTTGTTGGCGAAGCACCGGCATTGAAAGAAAAGGGGCGCAGCTTAATTCATGGGATTACCACCCTGAGTGTTGAATGCCTGCCGGATAGGCTTCCACCTCAAATAGATGTTGACCTGAGCCATCTTGAGGAGGCGGAGCAGGCAATCCATGTTAGAGAGATTGCCCTTAGCCCCGACATTACGGTCATTACTGACTCTGACCAAATAGTGGTGAAGGTCAGTAAAGAGGTTGTAGAGGTGACAGCTGAGGAGGTTAAGGCTGAGGCTGAAGCAGCAGGAGAGGCTGAAGCTGAAGCAGCAGGAGAGGCTAAAAAGGAGCCAGAATAGCAATTCCCGCCTTTTTATTTGACCATCAAACGCATTGTTTAATCTGGGTTAGCTTATCTTCTAGCAACTGCTTTTCCTCTAGGAGTGGGGCGAGCTCATGGTAATATTCGCCAAGCTGCTCTCTGAGCGACTCAAGAAAACCATCTTTTTGTCCATTCTCCTTTCCCCCTTGCTTAATAAACAGCTTCCATTATCGAGTTGAAGTCATTCAGGCAGTTCTGTTATAATCGGGCAATGATTATTGACTTTCATACCCATGTATTTTCACCCCAGATAAAGAAAAACCGCAGTAAGTATATTGATAGCGACCCCTGTTTCGCTATCCTCTACTCCAAGGCTGATGCCAAGCTCGCCACTGCTGACGAACTCATTGACAGTATGGATAAAGATGGGATTGATATTTCAGTTATTGTCAATATTGGTTGGACTACTCATGAGCTGTGTGTTGAAACCAACGACTACATCTTAGAATCAGTAGCCCGCTATCCCAAACGGCTTATAGGTTTCTGTACTGTTCAGCCAAACTCATATGATGCCGCCATAGCTGAAATCGAGCGCTGTGCCAAAGGGGGGATAAGGGGAGTCGGTGAGATAAGACCGGATATGCAATTCTTCGACCTAGGGGATGAGGAATTGATGGAGCCGTTTGTTGAGGTATTACAAAAGCACAAGCTAATTCTGCTTACCCACACCTCCGAGCCGGTAGGTCACGACTATCCGGGGAAGGGAGGCATTACGCCGGATATGCTCTACCCCTTTATCACCAGTTTTCCTGATTTAACCATAGTCTGTGCCCATTGGGGTGGCGGTTTACCCTTTTATGCATTGATGCCCGAGGTAAAACAGGCTATGAACAATGTCTTTTTTGACACTGCGGCTTCGCCCTATCTTTATTCTCCCCAGATATATAATCAGGTTATCCAGCTTGTCGGAGGCGACAAGATTCTTTTCGGCAGTGACTATCCCTTGCTGGCACAGAGCAGATATTTGAAAGAAATTAACTCTCTGGATTTACCTGATGAAACCAGAAACCTGATTCTATCAGGTAATGCCCGGAGACTGCTCGGTATTGAGGCTTGAGCTATGGAGCAAGTCCGCTGTTTTATTGCTGTTGAGCTACCTGATGAGTTAAAAAAGGGGCTTACCCAGTTGCAATCTCAGCTGAAGTCGGGCGAGCAGCCATGGGTAAAGTGGGTTGACCCATATAGTACTCACCTGACGCTAAAGTTTCTGGGCAATGTGGCTGTAGATAGGATTGGTGAAATAACCGGGGCGATAGGGGAGGCGGCTCAGGGGATGTCTCCTCTCTACCTTGAGGTCAAGGAGCTTGGAGTTTTCCCCAACTCGAGGCGAGTTCAGGTAGCCTGGGTAGGAGTAAGCGGGGAGGTAGATAAGCTCGGTCATCTCCAGCAACGCATTGAATCCAATCTAGCTCGCCTTGGCTTTGCTCCCGAGTCAAGACCATTTACCCCGCATTTGACACTGGCTCGACTTCGCGACCAGGCATCACCGGCTGAGCGGCAAAGATTTGGGGAGCTTATAGTTAGCACCAGATTTGAGGCAGCCTATACCATTGAGGTAGATGCCATTAGCTTGATGAGGAGCCAGTTAACCAGGGAGGGTGCTATTTACAGCCAGATAAGCTCAATCGGGTTAAAGAAGCCCTTGTCAACAACCTCGGCATAGTGTATACTACGACAAACTTAATCTTGGTTGGGAGGTGGACCTCGTGGAACAATTTAGTTTCCCCAAGTGTCAGAAGTGCAAGTCTGGAGACCTGGTGCCCCTGTCTGATTTTGGTAGTCAAGGAGCAGCGATTTACTACAAAGCCTGGGTTTGTACCAATCCTGACTGCGGCTTCAACCTAAAAATCAGGAATGGTGATGTCTATATTGACGAACCCATTATGAGCGGGGCACTTCATAATACCCGCTCCCGCTAAAATATTAGTAGTTCACCCTGAAGCGCTATATTATGGGTGGTGAATGTGCTTCCTCAATTAACCAAACTTAAGGGGATAGCACTTAACTTCTTGTTTCCGAAGTGGTGTGTCGGTTGCGGCAAGGAGGGTGATTTCATTTGCAATCCCTGCCGTCAGTCATTATCTTGTTGCCCCCAAAACTTTAAACCTTCGCCCGGCGCAAGCAACTAAAACATTTTCTATTTATCCCTATTTATAGGTTCGCACTACCTTTATTTATGTCTACTAAGTGGACTAAAGTATTATCACCGCCTTAACAGTATGGATTGACAAAAATAGTATTGAGGATTAAAAATGAATACCTAGCTATAGTTAAGAGGAGTACAAGATGTTGAGGAAAACAATCGCAATGCTTTTACTAATAGGTTTAGTGCTGCTCCCTACTATATCTTGTACTACCTTCGAAACAACACTTCCAGAACTAGAACCGCCAACGAGTAGCACTCCACATGGGACATACACCGCAATAGTATTAGGCTATAGAGAAGCAATCACTTTCAGTAGAGGCACCCTCACAATATTCCATGAATTGGATGGAAAACAAGTCTATACTTACCGCATTGAGAACCAAGTAATTAGATTAACCAATGTAACTACTGGAGTAACCTCTACAAACACTTTTATGTATTCTAGTGAGGATGATTCTGTTACCCTTGGTTTTACAATCATACCTGATGTAAGTATAAGTATAACATACTATAAAGACTAAGGATAAGCTCAGACTAAGACACAGTGCTTCTTGGATGAGGAGATAAAAGGGCATAATACAGGGGAAGCCCCATTTGATACCAGCCCTAATTGCAGCTTTGATGTTGCTTGGGGCTATAGCCGGGGTAAGAA
>DAOVUZ010000011.1 GCA_030632305.1 Dehalococcoidales bacterium
AAATTCAGCCGAGATAGTATCAAACAGGCTGCCACTATCCAGAATCTCCACCGTTTTCCCCCAGACCCGGCAACCCTTACATGTAGACGGGTCAAAGACCATTACTGATAGTTGCGGGTTCTCCCGCAGGTTAGCCATAGTCCGTGGTGAAGCAATGTCAGCGAAGATGACATGTTCATCATCCAGAACCCTAAATGAGCCTTTAAGCGACACATTTGGCTTCCCATCCTTGCTAGCAGTGGCTACCAGTGCCGCACCAAACTCAGCTATTGCCTTCCTGGCTTCCTCACTTAGCTTAGCCATATCAAAACCTCCTCATTATTATTAACCGGATTATAATAACAACCACTCAAAAAGACAAGAAAAGCTATAAGGCTTAGTGGTATAATAAAGCTATGAAACGAGAACTGATGGATATTCTTGCCTGCCCGGTGTGCAAGGGAGAGCTTGAGCTTAGTATGGACGAGGAGAATGAGACAGAGATAGTTACCGGCTCCCTATACTGCCCCAAGTGCGATGTGCACTACCCGATTGTGGATACTATCCCCAATCTGCTGCCGCCAGCTCAGCACGATTAGTCCAGACTGTTTATTAACCCTATCCCCTTTAAGCACCCAGGGAAATCTTCGATTTTCCTGGGTGCTTACCTTTATCCTCTTCCCCTTGATAAGGGGAAGAGGAAGATAGTTTCTTTAGAGGAGCTACGCCCCTCTAAAACTCCCCGGTTACCACTTCAGAATAAAGAGAGGCTTTGCCTCTCTTATAATTGAATCCCCCTCTCCTTGATAACGGGGGGGGGAAAAAACAAAGGGGCAAGGTCCACAAATAATCTATTAGTCCGGGCTATAAGCTACGCCGCTCTGAGGGGATTCCCATACCTCCACACAGGAGAGGGAAACAGGGACTCCAGCCAGCCTGGTCTGGAGTTCATTATAGATAGTAGAAGCAATATTCTCAGAAGAAGGGTTTATTTTATCAAATGGCGGCACATCATTGAGACAGGTATGGTCAAATCTGGATAGAATATCCCCCAAGTACCGCTTTAACTCCACAAAATCGCAGGCTATGCCTATATCATTAAGCCGGGAAGCTTTTACCTTTACCACTGCCCGGAAACGATGCCCGTGCAACGCCTCACACTTGCCTTGATAACCCCGCAAGAAATGGGCGGCGTCAAAATGTTGCTCTACAGATATTCGATACATCATCCACCTCAATCATTTTCCCATTTAAAAACACCCTGTACCGCAGTTATACCTTTTAGCAACTGCTTAATAGTCTTACCATTCACCGGATGCACCAGGTCAGGGGCAATCTCGTCTAGAGGAATAAGAACAAAAGCTCTGTCTGTCAGCTTGGGGTGAGGGATAATTAGCTCCGGGGTTTCAATAACCTGGTCACCATAAAAGAGGATATCTATATCAATAGGGCGAGGAGTATTAGGTCTACCAAATACCCTGCCCAGCTTCCTCTCAATGCCCTTAGCCAGAGTAAGTAACTCACTCGGGGCAAGCCTGGTATAAACCTGACACACCAAGTTAAGAAAACGAGGCTGGTTAACATTACCTATCGGCTCAGTATCGTATACCGATGAAACCTTTTCTATCCGCAATCTTGGCGACAGAAAACCCAGTGCCCTGTCCAGATTGTCCTCGCGGTCTCCCATATTTGAGCCAAGACCAAGATATACCGTTACTGGTTCAATACCCAATTGACCTTCCTCTCCAGTTTACACTACCATTGTAAAAATTCAGGCTACTTGTTAAAATCTCACCCATATTGTATCACCCTTTCAGCAGTTATCAAGTCTTACAGCAGGAAACCTGGCATATTATGAAATATACTTGCCTAGGTGACAGGCAATATGATATATTTACCTATGTCGATATTCCAATTTTAACCAGGAGATATACAGCTTAAATGGCGACACAAAATAAACTGAGTGGAATAAGCAAGCTAGAAAAACAGGTAAAGACTGGCGGTGACGGAAGTGAAGCGGCGAACGAAGAGGATATGGTGAATAATGGGGAACTTGTGGTCGCCATTATGGGTGCTATCACTGCCTATATTCAGACAGAACAGCAAACCTCCTCAAATGCTGACTACAAAGGAACAGGTTAAGTAGAGATGACAGAGAATCCCCTAAAAATCACAGATGTTACTTTCCGCGATGGACATCAATCTTCGTTGGCGACACGAATGCGAACCGAAGATATGGAAGGCATTGCCGAGGAGATGAACAAAGCGGGGTTCCACTCTATGGAGGTGTGGGGTGGAGCTACCTTTGATGTTCCTCACCGCTTCATGAATGAGGACCCGTGGGAAAGACCACGCATCCTGAAAAAGCTGATGCCCGATACTCCTCTCCAAATGCTGCTTAGAGGACAGAACCTGGTAGGTTATCGTAACTACGCTGATGATGTGGTTACTGCTTTTGTGTATCATGCCGCCGAAGTGGGTATTGACATCTTCAGGGTATTTGATGCCGTTAACGATGAGCGTAACTTTGAGACTTGCTTGAAGGCAATTAAGGAATGCGGTAAGCACGCTCAGCTTTCACTATGTTACTCACTCACCGAGCCAAAGATGGGTGGCCCAGTTTATAATATTGATTATTACGTCAACAAGGCTCTCATCCTTCAAGATATGGGAGCAGACAGCCTGTGTATCAAGGATATGGCTGGACTTATTGCCCCTGATGATGCCTATGAGTTGATTAAAGCGCTCAAGCAGGTATTAAAGATACCGGTGCAGCTACATACCCACTACACTAGCGGTATGGCATCTATGAGTTGTCTGAGGGCTATTGAGGCTGGGGTAGATGTTATTGATACTGCGCTGGCGCCCTTCGCCTTACGCTCGGCACAACCAGCCATTGAGCCGATTGTAGTCGCCCTTCGGGGAACCCCCAGAGACACAGGACTTGATTTAGCCCACCTGTTCAAACTAGGACAGTATATTGAATCTATAGCCCCCAAGTATCGGGACTTCTTGGATAATACCAGGATGGCAGTCATTGATACCAGCGTATTGATGCACCAGATTCCCGGAGGCATGACTACCAACCTAGTTGCCCAGCTACGAGAGGCTGATGCCCTGGATAGAATTGATGAGGTATATAACGAGCTACCACGAGTTAGAAAAGAGCTAGGCTACCCACCTCTGGTTACCCCCACCAGCCAGATTGTAGGCATTCAAGCTGTTCAGAATGTTCTCTTTGGTAGATATAAAATGATATCGACGCAAGTAAAGGACTATGTTTACGGACTATACGGTAAACCACCAGCCCCCGTTGACCCCAAGGTTCAGAAAATAGTGCTTAATGGCTATGAACGGGGAGAGACCCCCATCACCTGCCGAGCTGCTGATGTCATCGAGCCAGAGTTAGACAAAGCCAAAGAGGCTACCAAGGATATTGCTCAAGATATTGGTGATGTGCTCATCTATGCTCTCTATCCCACTACCGGGATGCGCTTCCTGAGGTGGAAGTATGGTTTGGAGACCCCACCCCCCGAAGTAAAAGCAAAGACTATGGAGGATATAAGACGCGAAAATGAGCTCATCGCCAAGGCAAAAGCGGGCAAGCTGGCAGAGGCAGAAACACCATCAACAAAATCCGGCGTCAGAACATTTAATGTCTATCTGGGCGAGGAGGTTTATAGTATCAGCGTGGAGGCAGTTAATGCTCCACCGCAAACTTCACCAGTAGCTACCCCCCCACCAACTAAACCCGTTGAAAAGAAAGCAGCACCACCTCCAGCAGAGGTAACCAAAGCCGAAGGGACGACTATCGTCGCCCCTATGCCAGGTATGATTATAAGCTACGAGGTAAAGGTAGGCGACGAGGTCAAGGCTGATGATGTAGTAGTTATCCTGGAAGCAATGAAAATGGCTAACTCCATATCTACTCCAATCAGTGGACAGGTCAAAGCCATAAATTTCAAGAGCGGCGACAGCGTGGGTAAAGATGATGTCCTGGCGGTAATCGGTTAGCTATTTTCAACCTATCCCCCTGACCCCCTTCCCTTGTTAAGAGAAGGAATATAGGTAAGAGAGGGGCTTCGCCCCCTCTATAAACTCTCTCCACCCCTTCAAGGAGAGGGGAATAAAGGGTATAAGGTTCCAAATAAGCTCAAGCAATCAAGCGTGGTAAGGTGTGCGGTGGGTAAGACATTAGCTGAGAAGATACTGAGCCAGAAGTCGGGAAGTGATGCCCGGGCAGGAGATATTGTTATTGCCAGTGTAGACCTGGTTTTCGCCCAGGATACTACCGGACCACTAACAGTAAGACAATTTCAGACCAGCAGATTTGAGCGCCTGGCTAACCCACAAAAAACTGTCCTGTTTCTTGACCACGCTGCCCCCAGTCCAAATCAAGGGCTATCCACAGACCATATGCTCCTGCGCCATTTTGCCCAGCAAACTGGCTGCCTTATCTCCGATATTGGCAATGGCGTTTGCCACCAAATAGTAGCCGAATCTCTGGCGAAGCCGGGCGATGTAATTATCGGCGCCGATTCACACACAGTAACTGCCGGCGGGCTGGGTGCTTTTGCCACCGGAATGGGCTCCACTGACATAGCTATTGCTTTCGGTCTGGGCAAGAGCTGGTTCCGAGTCCCAGAGAGTATTAAGGTAGTGGTCTCAGGTAACTTCCCTGACGGCGTCTATGCTAAAGACCTCATTCTTTACCTTATCGGGCAGATTGGAGCCGATGGCGCTACCTATAAAGCACTGGAATTCAGCGGTGACAGTGTGAATACAATGTCTATGTCACAGCGCCTTACTATAGCTAATATGACAGTAGAGGCTGGGGCTAAGGCAGGACTTTTCGCCGCTGATAAAACCACCCAGGACTACCTAGCCTCACAGGGGCGAGATAACCACTACCAGCCTGTTTTCCCTGATGTCGATGCCAGCTACGAACAAACCATTAATATCAAGGTGCCTAATCTTGAGCCTATGGTTTCCAAGCCCCACACCGTGGATAATACTGCTCCAGTCAGGGAGCTTAAGGGAACCAAAATCCAGCAGGTGTTTATTGGCACCTGCACCAATGGACGCCGGGAAGACCTGGCGGTAGCGGCTAGCATCTTGCAGGGGAAGAAATGCCACCCTGAAACCAGACTTATAATTGCTCCGGCATCACGGCAGGTTCTGCTAGCCGCAATTAAGGCTGGCTATATTCAAAGCCTAATTGAAGCCGGAGGTGTCATCCTGCCGCCAGGCTGTGGGGCTTGCCTAGGTCTGCATCAGGGAGTCCTCGGTGACGGGGAATCGTGCCTGTCCACGGCTAACCGAAATTTCAAGGGGCGAATGGGCAATCCTGAAGCCTTTATCTATCTGGGTAGCCCAGCGACGGCAGCAGCAACAGCTATCTCCGGTGAAATTACCGACCCCCGGGAGGTAATGTAAATGCTTAAGGGAAGAGCCTTCAAATTCGGCGATAGTATCTCTACCGACCACATTACCCCGGGACGGCTGGCTCATCTGAGAAGTAACCTCCCTGAACTGGCAAAACATGTACTGGAAGATGCTGACCCCACCTTTGCTTCCAAGGTAAAGGCAGGGGATTTCATCGTTGCCAGCTCTAACTTCGGTCTCGGCTCCAGCCGGGAGCATGCCCCGCTGGTTATCAAGATGGCGGGGGTAAGTGCTATACTGGCTAAATCGGTAGCCCGAATATTCTTTAGAAACGCCATCAACCTGGGGCTTCCGGTATTAATATGCGATACTGATAAAATTGACGACGGGGATGAACTGGAGGTAGAACTGGCAGCAGGCACAGTCAACGATATAACCAATGGTAACCAGCTCACCTTTAGCCAAATCCCCGAGGTGATGCTCCATATCCTTGATGAAGGTGGGCTTATCCCGTATATTAAGAAATACGGCGATTTTAGACTATAACCTGAAGGAAACACAGCGATGAGTTACAATATTACCCTTATCCCGGGAGATGGAACAGGACCTGAGATTACCGAAGCGACTAAAAGGGTTCTGGAAGCAACCGGGGTCGCTTTCCACTGGGATTTAGCCTATGCCGGTGCCAGTGTCCAGGATAAGTTTGGCACGCCGCTTCCGGAACAGGTACTTGAATCCATCAGAAGAAACAAGGCCGCCCTTAAGGGTCCGGTTACTACACCGGTAGGCTCAGGTTTTAGAAGCGTTAATGTTGCCCTGCGCAAGAAGTTAGACCTTTATGCCTGTCTCCGTCCGTGCAAAATTTACCCCGGAGTGCCAACTCTGTTCCAAGATGTAGATATTATAGTGGTGAGAGAGAACACCGAAGACCTCTACAGCGGCATTGAGTTTGAGAAAGGAACTTCTGAAGCCACCAAGGTTATTAAGCTAATCGCCGAGACAAAGGGGGAAGCTATCAGGGAAGACTCGGGTTTTAGTCTAAAAATGATTTCGGAGACGGGTAGTCGAAGAATTGTCAAGTTTGCTTTTGAATATGCCTGTGCCCATAGAAGAAAGAAGGTAACCGCAGTGCATAAAGCCAATATTATGAAATTCTCCGACGGACTGTTTCTAGCCACCGCCAGAGAGGTTGCCCGAGAATACCCTGACATCGAATTTGAGGATAGAATTGTAGATAACATGACCATGCAACTGGTAAAAAGACCGCAACAGTTTGATGTAATAGTGGCGCCCAATCTTTACGGCGACATAATCTCAGACCTGTGCGCCGGGATAGTGGGTGGACTGGGTGTAGCCCCCGGAGCCAATCTAGGCGATAACATGGCTATCTTTGAGCCAACACACGGCAGCGCCCCTAAATATACGGGACAAAACAAGGTCAATCCCATGGCGATGATGCTCTCCGGAGTGATGATGCTCCGCCACCTGGGAGAGACAAAAAACGCCGACAGGCTGGAAAATGCCATCGCCCAGGTTATCGCCGAAGGTAAGAATGTTACCTATGATATGAAGCCCAATATACCCAGTACCCAGGTAGCAGGCACTTCACAGGTAGCTGACGCCGTGATTGAAAAACTGGGTAGGAGCTAAAGGGAAAGGAATTAGAAGAGAATGGATTGCGTTTTCTGTAAGATTGTAGCTGGTGAGATACCCAGTGACATCCTTTATCAGGATGAAGAGGTAATCGCCTTTCGCGACATCAATCCTATAGCACCTACTCATCTGCTTATCGTCTCTAAAAAGCATATCCCTTCAGTCCTTCACCTAACTGACGCCGAAGCACCGCTTATCGGGCATATGACCAAGGTTGCCAATCAATTGGCAAGGGAGTATGGCGTTGCTGAGAGTGGCTATCGCCTGGTAATTAACTGTGGGAAGGAAGGCGGGCAATTGGTGCCCCATCTCCATATGCACCTTCTGGGTGGGCGAGTGTTGAAGTGGGGCTAGATAGCCCGTCGTTGTCCTTTCTGATGCTCCAGGAAAGCAAGCAGGCCAGCGATGCTCTTGGCATCACAAATGGAGCCCGAGGTAATAAGGCTGGTAATCTGGCTAATCGGCACCCGGACTAATGTAATACTTTCAGTATCCTCAGCATATAGTTGGCTGGGAACAAGCTCAGTAGCCAGATACAGGTAAAGGTATTCAGTACAGTAACCAGGTGTAGAGTAGAAGCCACCTAACCTCCCCACTTTTCCCGGCAGGTAACCTGCCTCCTCGCGTAACTCACGGCGAACGGTAGTCACCGGATCCTCACCAGGTTCAATGCCACCAGCCGGTATCTCCAGTAGCTCCTTCTCTACCGGCTTGCGAAATTGATTAACCAGCAGGATATTATCATCAGCATCAATGGCTACAATAGCCACGCAGTCACTATGCTCCACAATCTCCCGCGTGGTTTCCCTGCCACCAGCCATCCTGACGGTATCAACCCGCAACTTTACCGCTCGTCCGTCATAGATTAGCCGGCTGGAAAGCGTCTCCTCCACAGTCAAGTTAAACCTCTAAGTGATAAATAAGAGCTACCTCGTTACAATCAGGGAATTTGGGACAGCGGTAACACTCACCCCAGATCTTGTGTGGCAACTCCGTTTTTTCTGCTTGAGAAAAGCCAAACTTCTCAAAAAAGCCTGGTTTGTAGGTCAGACAAAAAACAGTTGAAGTACCAAGCTCCCTGGCTTCCCTGAGACAGGCTTCCACCAGTTGGGCACCAATCCCCTGCTCCTGGCTATCCTCAGCTACCGCCAGTGACTTTACCTCAGCCAGGTCTGACCAGCTAACATGCAGTGCCGCACAGGCAATTACGCGTTCATCCTGCTTAACTACAAAGTAATCCCTGATATTTTCATATATCTCGCTCAGCGGACGGGGTAACATCTCATCCCTATCAGCAAAGTAGTTAATCAACTCATGCATCTGGGTTACATCACTAATTCTGGCTTTTTCCACCGGCTTCAACCTACTACCTTCCTTTCAACCTCTGCTCCAGGGAGCTATAGAAAAAGGACTCTGAATGAATTCTTAGAAATCGAGCCTTGTTAGAGCTGTGCTTTACCGTAATCGTAGTCCCAGTTGGCAATGGTAGATTTATATGACCATCAATACTCAGTGTCGCCTGATGAGCGGTAGCAATACGCAGCTTAACTACTGCTGTGGACGGCAATACCATAGGGTAAGCTAAACTGAGGTGAGGCAATATTGGTAACAGCAAGAACTCCTTAGCTTCGGGATACAGTATAGGCCCACCAGCCGACAGCGAGTAACCGGTGCTACCGGTGGCTGTTGCCACAATTACCCCATCACTCTTATAGGTAGTGAGTGGCTCACCATTGATACTAGCTTCTACATAGACTACCCGCGCTATTGCCCCCCGCGCCACCACCACATCATTCAACGCATAAAACATACGGGATGGCTCGCCCTCCTGGCCTGTAGCTACAAGCTCTGCCTCAAGCATAGCCCGCTCATCAATCCAACCCTCCCCCGCCAGCAAGACAGGTAGCTTATCCACAGCTTCATCAGCGCTGAGTTCGGTCATAAATCCTAGCTTACCTAGATTTATCCCGGTAATAGGAGTTAAGCCAGGAACCACCGCCTGAGCCGCCCGCAGAATAGTGCCATCACCACCGACACTGAGAATCAAATCGGTATCATCTACCTGAGCCCTGGCTTTCTCCCCCTCCCACGCCGAACATATCCAGACAGAAACGCCGCTGTCGGCTAAAAACTCCTGCAGTTTCTTAGCCAGAGTACAGGCAGCTTCAATCATCGGGTGGTAGAGAACACCAACTCTCTGCACAGCTGTAACCTACTTTCCGCTGATTAATGGGATTTGGGTTAAATCCTAGACAACTTTACCCCAGACTCATTTCCCAAGGGCAATTCTAGCACTTGGTACGGCTATTGGCAAAGCGACAGCAATGAATACTCAGCCCGCCCATACTGGCAGCCAAGTCATTACTTGCCTCCTCGGCGCCTTTTCAACCCCTGCTTATCGACAACCTTCTTGAGTCGCTTTATCGCCCTGCCCGACTTAAACTGATTGAGATTAACAAAGCCTCTGGTTCGGTTCATCGGTTATTTGTCCTTATTACTTGTCTCATTATCCTTTTCCGGTAATTTTTCAACAGGAGTTTCACCGGCAAGTTGCAGCTTATCGCCAAGTCTGGTCAATTTCGTTGCCGCCTCCTCATACTTTGTTGCCGCATGCCGAATATGCCCGCCCAAGGTACTGTAGTCTTCTTGAAAGTCCTGAAGGTCACCCTGCAGACGCCCCAGATGTCCAAGGATATCACAAGCAGTTTTCTCAATGTGTAATCCCTTCAGCCCCAGTATAATAACCTGTAAATAGGCATAAAAGCTATTCGGTGACACCGGGATAACCCTCTTTTGCAAGGAGTAAGAGTATATCTCACTCTCTTCAGGTTGACCACGAAGTATTGTCTCATAATAGACATTTTCTGCCGGAATATACATAAGGGCAAAGTCGAACGTATTTTCATCAGGCAGAATATACTTGGTTACATCATCAATATGCTTTTTAATAGTGCGAGTGAATTGCCTTCGTAAGGCTACTTGCTCCTGTTCAGATTCTGCGGTAACTATCCGCTCAAAATCTTCCAAGGGGAACTTGGAATCAATAGGGACTAAATTTCCGCCAATTCGGATAACGGCGTCTACCGTCTCACCACCTCGAAACCTGTACTGGAGTGAGTAATTATCGCGGGGTAGAATATCAGCCAGCAGTCTCTCCAGCAGGAGTTCACCAAAACCACCTCTCAATTTTGGTGCGCGTAAAATCTCCTGCAAGCCGGAGATATTTTTGCCAACTTCCTGGATTTCTTTCGCCCTTTGTGTAAGTTCGCCCAATCTCTCTTTAACCTCTCCGAAGACCTTGGTAGTATCAGCTATTCTTTCTCCCACTGTTTTTGATATGATGTCACTCTGCTCCTTCCACCTCTGACCGGCTCGAAGCCTATCCCAAAGAAAGAAACCAACCAGAATCACCAGCAGGATGATTATCACAATTTGCATGATTACTCCCAAATCCGCCTCCCCTGACTGACAAACAGAAAATGCTCAATTCCATTATACATCATACATAATAGAAAAGAAGCCGTTTATTAGAGGGAGGTTAAATGGGGTGAGGTTGATAAATAAGCTGTTAGACTGCTTGACTAAAAGCAATCTCTAGTTATAATATTTAGCAATAAAAGAAGCGAAGACAGTATTCCTTCAAATAGATAACTTTTTAAGAATGCGAGTTATTGCGGGTAAGGCAAAGGGGCACCGGCTTAAGGTAGCAAAGGGGACTTATGTTCGCCCGGCGACAGATTTGGTCCGGGGGGCTATTTTTTCTATTCTAGAAACTACTACTGATGATTGGTCACAGGTACTTGATTTGTTTGCCGGTAGTGGCGCCTTAGGTATTGAGGCTTTAAGCCGCGGTGCCGATTGGGTCGATTTTGTTGACCATGAGCCACGATGTTGTGATATAATTAAGCAAAATCTAGAAAAGACCGGGCTTACAGCCCAGACACATATTTACTGCTGCGGTGTAGCCAAGGCAATTTCCTTTCTTGATAAGGAGTATAGCATTATACTGATGGACCCACCCTACTCTAATTCGTCAATAAGCAATATAGTAACACAATTAGCAACCTCTAAACTGGTAGGGATAAACTCAATTATAGTAGTGACACACTCTCCTCATTTTCCCCTAAATTCAACCTATGCTGTATTAAATCTGG
>DAOVUZ010000077.1 GCA_030632305.1 Dehalococcoidales bacterium
CACGAAGCAAACCAAACAACGAATCGACTTTCTCCTCATCCCCGGTAACCTCAACCGTTACCGAGTCAGAGGCAACATCTACTATATTTGCCCTGAATATGTCCACAATCTGCATAATCTCACTTCTGGTAGAAGAAGTGGCTTTTACTTTTATCAGCGCCAATTCTCGAGCAATTATTTCATCCCCGCTAATGTCAGATACCTTGACCACATCTATTACCTTATCCAGCTGCTTTCTGACCTGTTCCACCATTGTCGTTGTCCCATCGACGACGATAGTCACTCGTGATAGATGAGGCAGTTCACTATGCCCCACGGCAATGCTCTCGATATTAAAGCCACGCCTTCGGAACATGCTTGCCATGCGGTTGAGCACTCCAGGCTTATCCTCTACTAGAGCAACTAGGTTATGCTTCGTCTCCGCCATATTGTCACCTCCATCTTAAGCTCAGATATTACTCACCGAGAGCTTGGCGGAATCGGACAAGACTTTCGCCTTTTCCTTGGGTGCCTCAAGAACCTCGGCTAAAGATGCTCCCGGTGGCACCATAGGATAAACATTCTCCTCTGGTTCTACCACAAAGTCTATCAGGACAGGACCTGGCTCACCCATGGCTTTCTGTATAGCTGGAACCACTTCCTCTTTACGAGTAACCCTTACCCCGGGGAGTCCGTAGGCCTCAGCAATCTTGACATAGTCAGGACTGCTCAGTGGGGTGGCTACATATCGTTTTCCATAGAACATTTCCTGCCATTGCCTCACCATTCCCAGATAACCATTATGAAGAATTGCTATCTTAACCCCAATATTATCCTGAACTATGGTAGCTAGCTCCTGTATCGTCATTTGAAAGCTACCATCACCGTCAATTAACCAAACGGTATCCCCAGGACAACCTACCTTAGCCCCCATAGCTGCCGGCAGCCCGAAGCCCATAGTTCCCAGTCCACCAGATGAGATTAGACTATTGGGCTTATCATACCAGTAGTGTTGAGCCGCCCACATCTGATTCTGACCCACTCCGGTAACTACAATAGCCTCACCCTGCGTTACCTCATATATCTTACGAATGACAAATTGAGGCAGGAGCCCTTCACTGTCTCTGATTTCTATCGAGGGGTGTTTCCTTCGCAAACCATCAAGCTGTTCAATCCAGTCAACATGCTGGGTAGAGACAATCAGTTTATTTAAGGCGTCCAGAATTGCCTTTGCATCACCAACTATGGGCACATCTACACGCACATTTTTACCAATTTCAGCGGGATCAATATCCATATGGATAATATGAGCATGAGGGGCAAAGGCACTAACCTTGGCCGTAGCCCTATCATCAAACCTCATACCAATAGCAATAAGGACATCAGCTTCCCCAACCGCTATATTGGCATAAGCCATGCCATGCATACCCAGCATACCATAGCTTAAAGCGTGAGACTCGGGGAAACAACTAATACCCAGTAAAGTAGTTATCACCGGTATTTGTGCTGTCTCAACTAGTTGCTTAAGCCCAGCATAAGCTCCAGAGATAATTACTCCCCTGCCAGCAATAATAAGAGGCTGACGAGCTTCGTTTATGAGCTTGGCTGCTTTCTTTATCTGTGCTGGGTGCCCCTGAAGTGTCGGCTTATAGCCAGGCAAATCCAGCTGGTTTGGATAGTGAAACTCTGCCTGCTCTATTTGAACATCTCGTGGCAAATCAATGAGCACTGGCCCTGGTCGGCCAGTCCGAGCCAGATAGAAAGCTTCCTTAACTGTTTTAGCCAGTGAACCAGCATCAAGGGCAAGATAGTTATGCTTGGTAATAGGTAGAGTGATGCCGGTAATATCTATTTCCTGAAAAGCATCCTTGCCGATAAAGGGTCTAGCTACCTGACCGGTGATAGCTACTATAGGTGACGAATCAAGGTAAGCGTTAGCAATTCCGGTTACCAGGTTGGTTGCCCCTGGGCCAGAAGTAGCCATACATACTCCTACCTTCCCTGTAGCCCGGGCGTAACCGTCAGCGGCATGGGCAGCACCCTGCTCATGCCGCACCAGAATATGGCGAAGCTGAGGATATTGAGGTAAGGTATCATAGAGGGGCAGAATAGCTCCACCAAGGATGCCAAAAATAACCTCTACTCCCTCTCTTACCAGACCCTCACATAAAATCTGGGCACCTGTCATCTTCATAATAGCCCCCTTTTACTTGAACACCGCCCCGGTGCTGGCGGAACATACTTTTTCGGCATAATACTTAAGATAGCCTGCTTTTACCTTGGGCTCAAACTCAGCCAGACCAGCCAGACGCTCGGCTATCTCTTTATCACTAAGCTCTACCTCAAGCCTATGGTTGGGAATATCAATCCTGATTATATCTCCTTCAATTAAGGCAGCAATGGGTCCATGGCTAGCTGCCTCAGGAGAGACATGTCCAATAGCCGCACCCCGAGTACCCCCAGAAAAACGCCCGTCAGTTATAAGAGCTACCTCTTTATCCATACCCATGCCACTCAAGAGAGCAGTTGGAGTAAGCATCTCCTTCATCCCCGGTCCACCCTTAGGTCCCTCATAACGAATGACTATAACTTCACCCGATTTTATGCTGCCATTCATAATAGCCTGTGTCGCCTCTTCTTCAGAGTCAAAAATCCTGGCTGGTCCCCGATGAGACAGCATCTCAGAAACTACTGCCGCCCTCTTTACCACCGCCCCATCCGGCGCCAGATTGCCAAACAGAATGGCAATACCCCCTGTAGCTGAGTGAGCAGTAGCAGTAGTGCGGATAACATCTCTATCACTGACCTCGGCACCAGCGATAATTTCAGCCACCGATTTACCCGATACTGTTCTTGACCCCAGGTTTAGTATTCCCTGTAGCTCTTTCATCACCGCCGATATGCCACCAGCACGGTCCAGGTCCTCAATGTGATAGTTACCAGCCGGGCTCAGCTTACACAGGTAAGGAGTGCGCTCGCCTATTTCATTTATCATTGACAGCGGGAAATCAACTCCTGCCTCATGGGCTATTGCCTTAAGGTGCAAAATTGAATTAGTACTACCGCCTAATGCCATATCAACGGTAAAAGCGTTATGGATAGAATCCTTATCTATTATATCCCGGGGGCGAGTATCTTTAGCCAGCAGTTCCATAATTTGCCGACCGGCTTCCTCAGCTAGCTGCCGCCGCCTGGCATCTACTGCCAGAATGGTACCATTCCCAATTAACCCCATTCCCATGGCTTCAGTGGCACAATTCATGGTGTTGGCAGTGAACATTCCAGCACAGCTGCCACACCCGGGACAGGCAATATCCGCCAACTGTTCCAGTTCCTCCTCGGTCATATGCCCAGTGGTAACCTTGCCTACCGCCTCAAAGACAGAGATGAGATCAACCTGCTTAACCCCATCACTGCTACTCAGATGCCCTGCCAGCATAGGTCCACCGCTAATAAAGATGGCAGGCAGATTCAGTCTTACCGCCGCCATAAGCATACCAGGGACTATCTTGTCACAATTAGGAATAAAGACCAAAGCATCAAAAGCATGAGCCTCAGCCATTATCTCCACCGAGTCAGCAATTAATTCACGGCTGGGCAGACTGTATTTCATACCCAGGTGGTTCATAGCAATACCATCACAGACAGCAATGGTGTTAAACTCAAAAGGAACACCCCCACCACTACGCACCCCGGCCTTAACTGCCTCGGAAATATCTCGCAGGTGTATATGTCCGGGGACAATTTCAGTAAAGCTGTTAACAATACCTATAAGAGGCTTGTCTATTTCGTCCCGCCTCCAGCCTACGGCGTGCAATAAAGCCCGGTGTGGAGCCCGCTCTATGCCCCTTTTAACAACATCGCTTTTCATATTATTCATCCACCTGCGCTATTTATTCTTATTAATAAAAAAGGCCATCCTGTGGAGACGGCCCCTATCCTGTGGAGACGACCCACCGGCCGGATTATGTATACGTAACAAGTACTACAATAACGAGATTTTTATCCATCGTGGCGATAAACTAGCATAGTTCTAGTTTATTGTCAATCAAGCTCCATTTGACTAGCCTTCCATCTCCTTTATCTTATTTAGCCTCCGCTGATGTCTCCCACCCTCAAACTCAGAGTTAAGAAAAGCATCAATAATTTCAAGTAGTGTATCCTGTGCCTGCCCTTCCCCCAAACAAAGGATATTGGCATCATTGTGTTGACGAGCACACCGAGCAC
>DAOVUZ010000040.1 GCA_030632305.1 Dehalococcoidales bacterium
AAAGGGGGGTTGGGCAATACTCATTTTGCTTCGTCTATCAATCAAGCGCCCCAGATTGCTCAGAAGGGAGAGGCCGGGGAGGAGTATTCCCTGATACTGGAGTTGAGGCTTATTGCCGATGTTGGCATTATCGGTTATCCTAATGTAGGTAAGTCTACCATGCTGGCAGCGGCTTCAGCCGCTAAACCTAAGATTGCTGGCTATCCGTTCACTACCTGTGAACCTGTTTTGGGTGTGGTTGAGGTCGGTCAACAAAGCTTTGTCCTGGCTGAGATTCCAGGGTTGATAGATGGCGCTCACCTGGGCCGGGGTCTGGGACACGATTTTCTGCGCCATATTGTGCGTACCAAAATGCTTATTCATCTGGTGGATGGTAGCTCGGCGTCTCCGGCTGAAGATATGATACAGGTAAATACTGAGCTCAGCTTATTTGATTCGGCTCTGGCTAAAAAGCCCCAGCTTGTGGTGGTAAACAAGATTGACTTGCCCCAGGTGCAGGCTCGGTTAGCCGAGATAAAGGATGCCTTTAAATCTGCTGGAACTGGAGTCCTTTTCATTTCGGCGGCGACTGGTGATGGCGTTTCTGAGCTTATGGCGGGAACTATAAAGATGTTGGATGAGGTTACTTGTCTTGGGCGAAAAGACGATGAGAAGGTTCCGAAGAAGGTTTTTCGTCCTCAGCCCAGGAGTATTGGCGCCAGTGTGCATAAGGAAGGGGATACTTTTGTCGTCGTGGCGCCTGAACTAGAGCGCATTGTAGCCAGGACGGATATGACCAGCCCCGGAGTGCATCGGCAGCTCAAAAGGCAACTCGCCAGGTTAGAGGTGGTTAGGGCTTTGGAGAAGGCGGGGATTAAGCCAGGTGATAGGGTTCGTTGTGGCAATTTAGAATGGGAGTGGGAGTAGAATGAATATAGGGGTGCTGGGGGGAACCTTTGACCCCATCCATTTGGGGCATCTCGTTGTGGCTGATGAGGTGAAAGCCCGGCTGGATCTGGCTGAAATTCTGTTTGTTCCTGCTGGTCAGCCGTGGCTAAAGGTGAATAGCCCTATTTTGGCTGCCGAGCACCGTGTCCAGATGCTGAGCCTCGCCCTTGGCGGGAAACCTTACTTCAAACTGTCTACTATGGAGATAGAGAGAGCTGGTCCATCGTATAGCATTGATACCCTTGCCGAGCTTAAGGGTCAACTCGATGCTGAAGACAAGCTGTTTTTCATTTTAGGTTGGGATAATCTGGCTCAGCTCCCGCAGTGGCGGGAGCCAGCACGACTGGTGGAGTTGTGTCGCCTGGTGGCAGTCCCCAGGGTAGGCTATCCCGCCCCCGACCTTGCATTGCTGGAAAAGAGTATCCCTGGGTTGTCTCAGGCAACTATTGTGCTTGACACACCACATATAGATATCACTGCCTCCGTAATCAGAAACCGAGTTGCCCAGGGCTTATCCGTTCACCACCTCGTCCCCGAGCCGGTGGAGGGGTATATCAGGGAACACGGACTGTATATTACACAGCAAGGCTAGGTTTGAATGGGGGCTGGTAGCCAGTCGCTAACGGTTAGCCCTTAAATATCCAGGTTCTTGACACTCTTGGCGTGGGCTTGGATGAAGGCTTTGCGGGGCGGGACTTCGTCACCCATCAGGGTATGGAATATGAGGTCGGCTTTGGCGGCATCATCAATGCCTACTGCTACCAGGGTGCGGGTAGCCGGGTTCATCGTAGTCTCCCACAGTTGCTCAGCGCTCATCTCTCCCAGACCCTTGTAGCGCTGGACCTCTACCTTTTTCGCCTCTTTTAGCTTGCCCAGCACCTCTTCCCTTTCCTGTTCAGAGTAAATCCAGTGCTGGAGCTTGGTTGTTTTAATCCGGTAAAGGGGTGGCTGGGCAATAAACAGGTGCCCGTGGTTAATTAGCTCCACCATGTGTCGGAAGAAAAAGGTAAGTAGTAGGGTGCGAATGTGAGAGCCATCAACATCAGCGTCAGTCATCAGGATGACCTGGTGATAACGGAGCTTTGACCAGTTAAATTCGTCGTCTATACCTGTCCCCAGAGCGGTAATGATGGCACGGATTTCTTCATGAGCCAGCATCTTATCTGACGGTGCCTTTTCCACATTAAGGATTTTGCCTCGCAGGGGCAATATAGCTTGGAAGCGACGATTCCGTCCCTGCTTGGCTGAGCCGCCGGCTGAGTCTCCCTCCACCAGATATAGCTCACAGTGGGAAGGCTCCTTCTCTGAGCAGTCAGCCAGCTTCCCGGGCAGGGTGGCGGTATCCAGGCTGCTCTTTCTGACAACTAAATCACGAGCCTTCCTTGCTGCCTCTCTGGCTTTGGCAGCGGTGAGGCACTTCTCTATAATCCTTTTGGCTTCATCGGGGTGCTCCTCAAGGTAAAGGGATAGCCCCTCGCCGACGGCGCTCTCCACCAGGCTTTTGATTTCGGGGTTACCCAGCTTGGCTTTGGTCTGTCCCTCAAACTGTGGTTCGGGGAGCTTGACACTGATAACGGCGGTAAGCCCTTCCCTGACATCATCCCCACCCAGGTTGGGCTCGTCCTCTTTGAGAAACTTGTTTTTATGGGCATAGTCATTAAGCACCCGGGTTAGTGCTGAACGGAAGCCAGTAAGGTGAGTGCCTCCATCAATAGTATTTACACAGTTAGCAAAGCTAAAGGTGGACTCGGCAAAACCATCATTATACTGAAGGGCGGTCTCAACTATTACGCCGTTTATCGGTTTAGCAATGTAAATAGGGTGGCGATGGCGGACTGCCCGGTTCCGATTAAGGTGGCGGATGAAGCCAGTAATTCCACCCTCAAAATAGAAGGTCTTTTCACTGTCCTTCCTTTCATCCTTAAGACATATTTCCAGCTCCTTATTCAGGTAGGCCATCTCTCGCAGACGCTCACTCAGGGTATTGAAATCGTAGTTGACTCTACCGAATATTTCCTCGTCGGCGAGGAAGGTGATGGTGGTGCCGGTATCACTGGCCTGGCCAACCTCGGCTACCTCGCTCTGGGGTATGCCCTGCCTGTATTCCTGCTCGTACAGCTTGCCGTCGCGCTTGATATTGACTTTGAGCCAGGAGGAAAGAGCATTTACTACCGAGGCACCTACCCCATGCAAGCCACCTGATACCAGATAGGTATGGCCACCAAATTTTGCTCCAGCGTGGAGTGTGGTCATTACTGTCTCCAGGGCTGACATATTGGTGGTAGGGTGAATCTCTACGGGAATGCCGCGCCCATCATCTTCCACCCTGATGGCATTATCTTGTCGAATGGTGACCACAATTTTGGTGCAGCAGCCAGCCATGGCTTCATCAATGCTGTTATAGGTAATCTCATAGACCAGATGGTGCAGCCCGCGCTGGTCAGTGCTGCCAATATACATCCCTGGTCGCCGGCGTATTGCTTCCCGCCCGCCCAGAACCTGGATATCCTCTGCCGTATACTCATTATTCAAAGGTTCAGTTGGAGGAGAGGTGTCCTGTGTCATAACCAGTCTTTACTCCTTTGTTGGCATTGAGGACAAAAAGAGAACAGCAAATCGCGGTGTTGGGTTGAGATGGTGAGACCAGAGTAGCTTCTAGCTTTAATAGGAGAGGCTAGCCGATTATATGCAGTTAGTAAAGCTAGCAAAGTGGTCATTTATATTATTATAGCACAATTCAGCTACGAAGTGAAGGCGGGGAGGCTATTACTTCAGTAGCCCTTCCAGTTCGCTGATAGGCACGGTTTTTTGCTCGGCGGTGGTCATATCCCGCAGTATCACCGTGCCGCTCTTTATTTCCTGCTCCCCGATAATCACTGTATGATGGGCACCAAAAGTATTAGCCTGTCTCAATTGAGCTTTCAGACTCTTGGTGCCGATAGCTTCTATTACCCCGATGCCGGCTCGCCTGAGCGTGGACGCCAGCTTTATTGCCTCACCTCTGGCTTCATTGCCCACATAGGCGATAAAAACCTGTGGTCGGGGTAAAGCCGGGACGGAGATATTCTGCCTCTTTAGGTTGAGTATGATTCGCTCTATGCCAGCGGCGAAGCCGATAGCCGGGGTTGGCTTACCACCCAGTTCCTCAATCAGGTCATCATATCGTCCGCCCCCACCAACGGTGCTCTGGGCGCCTTCTGCCTCAGGCTGAATCTCAAATACTGTTCTGGTGTAGTAGTCCAGCCCCCGAACTAGGCAGTGGTTTACTACAAAGGGGAGGGCAAGCAAGTCGAGGTATTTTTTTAACTGGTTGAAGTGTTCATCACATTGTGGGCAGAGGTAGTCAATGCTTCTGGGGGCGGAATTAGCTATTTTCTGGCATGATGGCTTTTTGCAATCAAGCAAACGGAGTGGGTTTCTGTTTAGCCTGGTTTTACAATCTGGGCACAGCTGGCGGGTATAGTTAACATAATAATCCTTCAGCCGAGCTAAATATTGCGGGCGGCACTGTTTACAACCGATGCTGTTGAGCTGTAATGACAGATTTTGGAGTCCTAGAGACAGAAAGAACTGCCATGCCATATCAATGACCTCGGCATCAAGGGCGGGGTCGTCATCGCCAATAGCTTCATAACCAAACTGATAGTGTTGGCGGTATCTTCCCGCCTGAGGTCTTTCGTATCTAAAAATAGAAGCTATGTAATATAGCTTTACCGGTTGTGGCAAATTGTGCATCCCGTGTTCCAGATAGGCTCGACACACCGGTGCCGTGCCCTCTGGTCTCAGGGTTATTTTGTTTCCCCCCTTATCTTGGAAGGTATACATTTCCTTTTCTACAATATCGGTTCCTTCGCCTGCGCTGCGAGAGAAAAGCTGGCTATCTTCGAAGGTCGGGGCATCAATCCGCTCGTAGCCATAGAGCTGACAGACATTAGCCACTTTTTGCTCTATATAGCGCCAGGATGCCTGCTCCTCGGGTAGAATGTCTGAGGTGCCGCGTGGTACTCGATACAAACCTAATCCCCCCACCTTTATTTTAAGCTAGAATACAGTATTGGGGGCAGATTTGTAAAGGCGGAGTGAGGTCAATAAATAATCTCATATTTTACATGAATAGCCGGATTAGGCTATACTTACGCTATACTTAGAATATAACCCTGATAAGTTTGGGAGGAACTTCAAAAAGTTGGCTACTGTTGAGGTAAAGGGTTTTAGGCGGCTCGTAGAAAAGGCACAGGGGTATCTTTCCCCACAGAAGATGGCTCTGGTTGAGGATGCCTACAATTTTGCCTTGAAGGCACACGAGGGGCAGGTGCGTAAGTCAGGCGAGCCTTATATGGAGCACCCGCTGGAGACGGCGTTGACCCTGGCTGAGCTTCAGCTTGATGCCAGCGCTCTAGCGGCGGCTTTGCTGCACGATGTTCCTGAGAACTGCGAGATACCTGTTTCTGAGATTGAAGCTAGGTTTGGCTCGGAGGTAGCCAAGCTGGTTGATGGCACTACCAAGCTGGGTAAGCTCTCCTGGCGGGGAGAGGGTGTAGCCCTTAAACAGGCGCAGGCAGAGAATCTGAGGAAGGTGCTGGTGGCAATGGCTGAGGACCTCCGCGTAGTGTTTATCAAACTAGCTGACCGACTGCACAATATGCGCACCTTAGATATTCTATCACCAGAAAGACGGCGTCACATTGCCCAGGAGACTCTGGAGATATTTGCTCCCTTAGCTCACCGACTAGGGATATGGGAGCTAAAATGGCAGTTAGAAGATTTATCCTTCCGTTATCTGGAGCCAAGAAAGTATCGTCAGGTGGTTAATCTAGTTGCTGCCCGGCGTGCTCAGCGGGAAAGTTTCATAGCTCAGGTAATTCAGCTCTTAAAGGAGGAGTTTGACCGGGCGGGGCTGAGAGCTGAGATGTCAGGTAGACCCAAACATCTCTACGGTATATACCAGAAAATGGAGAGGTATTCTGCCTTGGGCAAAGACTTTGATGATATACATGACCTTCTTGCCCTTCGGGTGTTGGTTGATACTGTGCCTGATTGTTATAGTGCCGTAGGTGTTATCCACGGTTTGTGGCGCCCTCTGCCCGATGAGTTTGACGACTTTATTGCTAATCCCAGGTCAAATGGGTATCAATCTTTGCATACTGCGGTAATGTGTTTGGGTACCGTCCCTCTGGAGGTGCAGGTTCGCACCCATGACATGCATCATATTGCTGAATACGGGCTAGCTGCTCACTGGCGCTATAAAGAGGGGGAAAAGGAGGACATACACTTTGAAGAGAGGATAGGGTGGCT
>DAOVUZ010000033.1 GCA_030632305.1 Dehalococcoidales bacterium
AAGGGACAGTTTGAATTGGGGATTGACCCCCCTTACACCTATCTCCTTGAGGAACTTCTCCGCCGGCTCCAGCTCCCGGCTCAGTGCTGAAGTCTTGTAGTGCATGGGGACTACGACTTTGGGCTCAAGCTGCCGAACTACCTCGGCTGCCATAGGAGCATTAATAGTGGACACTCCACCTACTGGCAGTAAAAGCACATCCACATTGTCCAGCTCCTCCACCTGCTCCGAGGTAAGCACATGCCCCAGGTCACCAAGATGACATACCGATATCTCATCTATCTCCATAAGATAGGCAGTGTTTTTGCCCCTCGTCCTGCCCCCATCCCCATCATGGAAGGTAGCTACCCCAATAATCAGGACACCACCGATTTCATACTCGCCGGGTCCGGTAACCAACCTCGGCTCACCACCTATGCCCTGAGTATAGGAATGACCGGGGTGGTTATGACTTACAGTTACAATACCAGCGTCAGGCTCACCTAGTGAGTAACCCAGGTCGGGTGAATAAGGGTCAGTAATAACTACGGCGTTACTACCCCTAATCCTGAAGCAAGAATGACCCAGCCAGCTAATATCCATTAGCACCTCTATCTATCTAAATATAGCACAGGCAAGCTTACTGGTCAATTTATAAACCCCCCAATTCCCCCTTGACAAGTAATGGCTAGAGGTGGTAAATTAAGAGTGATTAGCAGTCGCAGGCTTAGACTGCTAATCAAGAGACTCCAAGGAAAATCGAGGTAAAGATGTTATCTCCCCGAACAGAGACGATACTCAAGTCCATAGTAGGTCAATATATCACCCGGGCAACACCGGTGCCGTCACAGAGTATCATCAATGACTATGAGCTGGGGGTAAGTGCCGCTACCATCCGCAATGAGATGGCATACCTGGAGCAGGAGGGTTATATCAACCGCCCCCACCCTTCAGCCGGGAGCATACCCTCAGATAAGGGCTACCGCTACTATGTGGAGTCTCTAACCGACATTAAGCTCCCCTTATCCGAGCAGTGCCTGATAGGACACCTCTTCCACCAGGTAGAGAGGGAACTGGGGGAATGGCTAAGCCTGGCGGCAACACTCACAGCTCAGCTAGCTCAAAATATGGCTGTAGTTACCATGCCCAAGCCAGTGGGCTGCCAATTTAAGCACCTGGAGCTGGTCGCCCTACAAGACTCCCTGGCACTGGTTGTCCTCGTCCTTCGTGGTGCCAGAATAAAGCAACAGCTAGTAACCTTTGACCAGATTATATCTCAACCGGAGCTAACGGCTATTACCAATAAACTAAATGCTGCTTATTCTGGCTTGACCAGCACACAGATTATAGCTAAGAATATAGACCTTTCCCCCACCGAACAGCAGCTAACCGATTGCCTGATAAAGATAATGCAGGCTGAAGATGAGCAGGAGTATGAGGAACCTTACCTTAATGGCTGGCACTTTATGCTTAACCAGCCAGAATTTATCCGCAGCCGCCGGATGCTAGCCTTAATGGAGCTGGTTGAGCACAGAAACCTGCTGAGTACTATCGTCCCGCGCCAGCTGCCCAGCCAAGGGGTGCAGGTAATTATAGGTAAGGAGAATAAGGCAGAGGCTATCCACGATTTCAGCGTGGTCATTAGCCAGTATGGTCTTCCCCAAGAAGCCATCGGCACTATAGGTGTAATTGGTCCCACCCGAATGCCATATGCCCGTGCCATCTCAACTATAAGCTATCTATCCTCGGTGCTGAGCAGGCTGGTAGCCGAGCTTTATGCCAGAGAAACACCGTGACCCTAATCCATAAGGAGAGTCAAAGAGGGCGAAGGGGTAAGGTAGATAAGAATGATTGAACAAGAACCGGAAGAAGGTCAAACTAACAAGATAGAGCCACAGGTGTCTGAGGCAGAGGATATAGAGACATTAAAGCAAGCCCTGGCTGAGGAAAAGGCAAAGGCAGAAGCCAATCTGGCTAACTGGCAAAGAAGTCAGGCTGATTTTATTAACTACAAGCGGCGCAGCGAACAGGAGAAAGAGGAGATTGGCAAATTTGCCACCTCTATCCTCATGCTAAGCCTTCTGCCCATTCTTGATGATTTGGAACGGGCCTTTGACTCCATTCCACTTCATCTCGCCAAACTCACCTGGGTGGATGGCATCAAGCTCATTGAACGTAAGCTCCAGGCAAGCCTGGAGGCACAGGGATTGTCCCCCATCAAGACAATAGGTGAACCATTTGACCCCAACCTCCATGAAGCGACAATGTACCGCAAGGGTGAAGAGGGAATAGTCATTGAGGAGCTGCAAAAAGGTTACATGCTACATGATAGGGTTATTCGCCCAGCTATGGTAGTAGTCGGTAATGGAGAAAAGGAAGAGGAAAAGGAGGAATAAGCTATGGCAAAAGCTATAGGTATCGATTTAGGCACAACTTTTTCTGCGGTGGCGGTAATGGAGGCAGGAGAACCAGTAATTATCCCCAACGCTGAGGGTGGTCGTATTACCCCATCAGTAGTAGCCGTAAGCAAAAGCGGTGAGCGCCTGGTAGGGCAGGTAGCCAAGCGACAGGCTATAACCAACCCTGAAAACACTATCTCCAGCATCAAGCGCCTGATGGGGCGCAAGTTTGACGAGCCCACCGTAGAATATGACAAGAAGCTGCTGCCATTTAACATAACCAGGGCAGCCAACGGTGATGTAAAGGTAATGATGGGTAATAAGGATTATAGCCCACCTGAAATCTCAGCCATGATTATACAAAAACTTAAAGTGGATGCCGAGGCTTACCTCGGCGATAAGGTCACTGAGGCCGTAATCACCGTGCCCGCCTACTTCAACGACTCCCAGCGGCAGGCAACCAAGGATGCGGGTAAGATAGCTGGACTTGAGGTGCTGCGAATAGTTAATGAGCCAACCGCTGCCTCTATGGCTTACGGGCTGGATAAGAAAGAGGAGGAGACCATCGCCGTCTATGACCTCGGTGGTGGCACCTTTGACATATCTATTCTGGAACTAGGTGGTGGCACCTTCCAGGTCAAGTCAACCAATGGTGATACCCATCTCGGTGGCGATGACTTTGACCAGAAGATTATGGACTGGCTATGCGATGAGTTCAAACGAGACCAAGGAATAGACCTGCGGCAGGATAAAATGGCTCTACAGCGACTGAAGGAAGCTGCGGAAAAGGCTAAGTGTGAGCTGTCCACTGTCCAGCAGACCGAAGTAAACCTTCCCTTTATCACCGCTGATGCCAGCGGACCCAAGCACCTGAATATCACCCTCACCCGGGCTAAGCTGGAGCAATTAATAATGGACCTGGTGGAAAAAAGCCTGGGTCCCTGCCGCCAGGCACTGGATGATGCTGAAAAGACACCAGCCCAGATTGACGAAGTGGTTCTGGTTGGTGGGCAGACCAGAACTCCGCTGGTCTATGAAAAGGTGAAACAACTTTTTGCCAGGGAACCCCATAAAGGGGTCAATCCTGATGAGGTAGTAGCTATCGGCGCTGCTATTCAGGCAGGGGTGCTCAAGGGAGAGGTCAAGGATGTGCTCCTGCTTGATGTTACCCCCCTCACCCTGGGCATTGAGACCCTGGGCAGAGTGGCTACCCCCCTTATCCCCCGCAATACTACCATACCTACCTCCAAGAGCCAGATCTTTAGCACTGCTGCTGATAATCAGCCCAGCGTAGAGATTCATGTCCTACAGGGGGAAAGACCTATGGCGACTGACAACAGAACACTGGGCAAGTTTATGCTCGATGGTATCCTGCCCTCCCCACGGGGGCTACCGCAGATTGAGGTCAGCTTTGATATTGATGCCAATGGTATCCTCAGTGTTAAGGCTCATGATAAGGGCACCGGCAAGGAGCAAAAAATAACCATTGCCGCTTCCAGCGGGCTATCCAAGGAAGAGGTAGAGCAGATGCAGCGAGAAGCAGAGGTACACGCCGCCGAGGATACCAAACGCCGTGAGGATGTAGAAACATACAACGCCGCCGATACTTTAGCCTATACTGCAGAGAAAACCCTCAGGGAGCAGAAGGATAAGATACCTTCCGACCTGAACCAGGAGGTAGAGAATAAAGTAGCAGCAGTACGCTCAGCACTACAGGGCACAGATACTGAAGCTATCCGTCGAGCGACACAGGAGCTAAACGAGTCCCTGCAAAAGGTAGGGGCGGCTATCTATCAGCAACAGCAACCACCTCCAGACAGTGAGCCACCCCCAGACGGTGAGCCACCCCCAGGCAAAGAAGGGGGAGACGAAGGCACCGTAGAAGGAGAATTCCACGAGGTTTAGTTGTTAAACAAGAGTTATGAGTTACAAAGCCCTGACTGAAGTGATTGAGAAAGAATGCAAGATACAGGAGTAGAAGAGAGTTAAAGAGGGGCGAAGCCCCTCTTACAAAAACCTTCTCCTTTCCCTTAATAAGGGAAAGGAGACACAAGGGGATAGGGTTGTAAGGATGCCAACAAAACGGGATTACTATGAAATCCTCGGCATAGCTAGAGATGCTACCGATGATGAAATAAAGAGGGCATTTAGAAACCTAGCCTTTAAGTATCACCCTGACCATAACCGTAATGATGATGCCGGGGAGAAATTCAAGGAGGTAAATGAGGCTTACGAAGTGCTCTCCGACCCCGATAAGCGCTCTGTCTATGACCGCTTTGGTCACAGCGGTGTCGGAGTACCTTTCGGGAGAGGCTTTGAAGGCTTCAACTTCGGCGGCTTTGGCGATATATTTGACGCCTTCTTCGGCAGGGCAACTAATGCCACCCGTCAAGCTCCACAGCGCGGCGATGACCTGCAATGCAGGATTACTATTAACCTTGAGGATACAGCCTTTGGTTGCGAAAAGGAGATAAATATATCCCGCACCGAGAACTGCTCCCTGTGTCAGGGTGTTGGTTGCAAACCAGGCAGTCAACCCGGCCGATGCCCCAACTGTAATGGCACCGGACAGGTACACCGGATCCATCAGAGTATCTTTGGTCGCTTCAGTACTACTACCCCCTGTAGCCAGTGCCACGGTGAGGGTAGAATCATTACCGAGCCCTGCCCCCAGTGTCGAGGCACAGGCAAGGTGAAGCAGCAGCGCAATATCATGGTCACGATTCCAGCCGGGGTTGATGATGGCTCTCAAATACGCCTTACCGGTGAAGGTGAAGCCGGGACAAGAGGCGGCTCCACCGGTGACCTCTATGTCATTCTGTCAGTGAAGCAGCATGAGTTCTTTTTACGAGATGGTGACGACATCCTCTATGAGCTACCAATCAATTTTGCTCAAGCTGCCCTCGGTGCCGAGGTAGAGGTACCCACCCTGGATGGTAAAACCAAGCTCAAGATTCCAGCCGGCAACCAAACAGGTAAAGTCTTTCAGCTTAAAAATAAGGGTATTCCCCATCTCCGTAGAAACGGGAGTGGTGACCTGCTAGTTACGCTATTTGTAGTTACCCCTCAGTCGCTAACCGAAAAGCAGCGCCAGCTATTCCGTGAGATGGCTGACAGCTTGGGCCCTCCTAAAGGGCACCACCAGAAAGGGCGGCTGGTCACCTGAGGTCACCCGGCTAGGCAGGAGTGACTCGCCTTCGACGCCTGAACAAAGAGAACAACCTCCACCTCCGACCAGCCAACTCGTGTCTAACCTCAGCCGCCATCAGCTCAGCCGCCGCCTGACGAGGGTTAACACCCTCATACAGTACCTGATAAATCTTCCCGGTAATAGGCATCTCCAGCCCAAGCTGCTGGGCTAGATTCCAGGCAGCAATAGTAGTGCTCACCCCCTCAGCTACACCAGCCATTGACTCAGTTATCTCTCCCAGCAAGCGCCCCTTGGTCAACTCCACCCCAACATAGTGGTTACGACTTAATGGGCTGGAACAGGTAACTATCAAATCACCCAAGCCAGCTAACCCGGAAAAGGTAAGCGGGTTCGCCCCGAGGGCAGTTCCGAGAGCAGTGATTTCGGTCAGACCGCGGGTGATGAAAGCCGCCCTGGCATTGTCACCATAGCCCAGCCCGTCAGCCATGCCAGCACCCAGAGCAATGATATTCTTTAATGCCCCCCCCAGCTCGATACCAACGACATCAGTATTGGTATAAACGCAAAGGTTGGGGGTGGCTAACAGCTTCTGGGCTTTCTTGGCTACAGCTTCATTCTCAGCCGCCACCACTGTAGCTGCGGGCAGGTCGCGGATAATCTCCCTGGAGAGATTGGGACCAGAAAGAACACAAATATTAGGCCGAAAACGAGGGTTTATCTCGTCACTAATTACCTGTGACATTCGCTTACTGCTACCAATCTCCAGACCCTTAGCCACACTCACCACCAGCATCGACCCCTTAAGATAGTCAGCAACCAATCTTATGTTTTGCCGCATAGTCTGTGATGGCACAGCCAGGATAACAGCCTTCACACCAGCTAATGCTTCACTTAAGGAATCGGTAATCGACAGCCGAGGGGGGAAGGTACTATCACATAGTCCGGCTGAACTTGGTCCGGCAGCTCTCAGCTCAGTGGCTTCGCATTCCGTCCGCGCCCATAACCTGACCTGCAGTCCCTTACCGGCTAACACCACCCCCAGAGTTACCCCCCAGGTAGTGGTACCAATAATAGCAATCTTAGGCATATCTTACCCATACTCTTCGTTTGAATCGCCGTTTACCCCGGCGAGCAACTAACCAGACGAGGGCAAACCCTCTTCCCCAGCCCCACCACCCAGCTTACGCTCCCTGCCCGATAGTAACCTGACAATATTATCCCGATGCATAATAAAAATTAATATCGTGCCTACCAGGGTATAAGCCAGATATTCAATAGGGAACCTATTCATGATGACCAGGGGGATTAAAATAGTATAAGTGGCTACCACCGCAGCAATGGACGCCAGTGATGCATATCTGGTCACGCTAGCTCCGATAACAAAAACCTCAGCGCCAAATATTGCTGCCGGCGGGCACAAGGCAATTAGTCCACCGAAGAAGGTGACAACCCCCCTCCCCCCTTTAAATTTAAGGAATACTGACCAAATATGCCCAACTATAGCCGCTAGAGCCGCTAAAACCTCGGCAACCAATACCCCCAAGCCAAAACCACCCACCTCTTCATAGCCAGCACCAACTATTAATCCGGCAAATACTACCGCCAGCACCCCCTTTAGCAAATCGAGCGCTAAAACCATAACCGCCGCTTTCTTACCAGCAGCTCGTAATACATTGGTCATCCCAATCTTGCCGCTGCCATACTGCCTGACATCTACCTTCGCCCACCACCTGGCTACCAATACCCCAAAGGGAATAGAACCCAACAGGTAACCAAGAAGCACTACAGCAACAAACTTGGCAATTATCATGACTCCCCCCTCGTTTTGAAGACCAAGCGAAATGGAGTGCCCGCAAAGCCAAATGACTGGCGCAGTTTGTTCTCCAGGTAGCGCCGATAGGAAAAATGGATTAGCTTGGCATCATTGACAAAAAAGACAAAGGTCGGTGGGTTTACCCCAGCCTGAGTAGCATATAAGACCTTTAACTGCTTGCTACCGCGCCGTGGTAGAGTATGAGCGGCTACTGCCTGCTGAACCACATTATTAACTTCGGCAGTAGATAGCCGCCTGAGCCTCTCCTGATATACCTTACATACCTCAGGCATGAGCTCATTCACCCCCTCCCCAAATTTAGCCGAAGTATATACTACCGGCGCATAGGACATCAACTTGAATTGACTCCTGATGTATCTATCACATTCAGCTGGATTCTCATCTTCAACCAGGTCCCATTTATTAACT
>DAOVUZ010000010.1 GCA_030632305.1 Dehalococcoidales bacterium
AACTACGCTTATATCGTTATGGACTGCGAGGCAGGAATGGAGCACCTATCACGAAAAACCACTCAGGATATTGATGAGCTATTCATAATCTCTGACCATTCGATCAAGGGCATCCGAACCGTTGCCCAAATAAGAAACCTGGTCTCTGAGCTTAAATTGATGGTAAAAAGACAATCAGCGATAATTAATTTTGTCCCCGCCAAGCTAGACCCGGTCATCACCGAGGAACTAGCCAGGCTGGAAATCGAGCCTGTAGCTACCATACCTTTAGATGAAGAGGTGTATGACTATGACCTCAAGCTGAAGCCACTGCTTGACCTGCCCGATACATCCAAGGCAGTAACGGCAGTTGACAAATTGATGGCTAAAATTTTTTGCTAACACTTTATTAAAGAAAGGAGTAAAAATGCCAGCACAACTGATTAAAGGCGCCGAGGTTGCCGCGCAGATTCGCGAAGAATTGAAACAGGAGATTGCCGACCTCAAGGCCAAGCACAACGTGGTGCCAGGCCTGGTCACCGTCCTCGTCGGAGCCGACCCGGCCTCCCAGGTCTATGTCGGCCAGAAAGAGAAGACCTCTAAAGAGTTGGGTATCTACTCGGAGAGATACGACCTCCCGGCGGATACCTCCCAGGAAGACTTACTGAAACTGGTTGGCAAGCTCAACAAAGACCCCAAGATTAACGGCATACTGGTACAGTTACCACTCCCCAAGGGTTTAAATGAGGCGGAGGTCCTCTATGCCATCGACCCCAAGAAGGACGTTGACGGCTTCCACCCGGTGAACGTGGGCAAGCTGATGATAGGCGAGCCGGACTACCTGCCCTGCACACCCGCCGGCATTCAGCAGCTTCTCATTCGTTCCGGGACTCAGATCGAAGGCGCCGAAGTGGTCATCGTCGGCCGGAGTAACATCGTCGGCAAACCCATCGCCAACATACTATTGCAGAAAGCAGAGGGAGCCAATGCCACGGTCACCATCTGTCATACCCGGACCAAAGACATGGCCTTTCACACCAAGCGAGCCGATATACTGATTGTCGCCGCAGGAAAACCCAAAGCCGTCACCGGGGATATGGTCAAGGAGGGCGTCGTCGTCATTGATGTCGGCGTGAACCAGATCGGCACTACGGCGGAAGGTAAGAGAATCCTGGCCGGCGATGTCGATTTCGATACGGTCAGTCCTAAGGCCAAAGCCATCACCCCGGTCCCGGGAGGCGTCGGTCCCATGACCATAACCATGCTTATGATAAATACGGTAAAGGCTGCCAAGGTAGCCGCCGGTCTAGCCTAGGAAGGGATGGAATAATGAAATATCAGGTAGAGAAAAAGAGTGCTCCGGGCAGGGAGGAGGTAGAGGTGCTAGGGGCAACCTTTGAGGAAGGTAAACCCGAGGGTGAGGATGCCGGGAAATGGCGACAGAAGCTAGGCACCAGACAAGAAAAACTCAAATACCTGCAAACCGGTGAGGGATACTGGTATGAAAAAGAATAGTTATGGGATGAAAAGAGGAAAACTTCGGCCTAGGTAAGGAAGGCGAAAAATGGCACTTGAGATTCCTAAAACATCATACAGCGGCAAAATTAGAGAGATAAGACTGGGCAAAGGGGATAAGAGCATAACGGTAGGCGGTGAGACCGCCTACCCCTTCTACCTCTTTGAAGGTGGAATACCAAACCTGCCCAAAATAGCTATGGAGGTTTATGACTCACCACCCGAGGAGTGGCCTGAAGCCGCTTTAGAACCTTTTGCCGGCGTAACCGATGACCCTGTTGCCTGGGCGAAGAAGTGTATCAACGACTATGGGGCGGAAATAATCTGTTTACAACTGATTAGCACCGACCCCAATGGGCTTGACCGGGGGGCTGATGAAGCCGCTGAGGTTGTCAAGAGGGTAGCCGATGCCATTGATATCCCCTTAATCGTCTGGGGTTGTAGTAATGAGGAGAAAGATACCGAGGTTCTAAGAAAGGTAAGCGAAGTCTGCCAGGGGAAGAACCTGATTATTGGACCAGTCGGGGAGGGAGACCATAAAAAGATTGGCGCTTCGGCTATCGGTTATCATCATACAGTGATTGCATCAACACCTATAGATGTTAACCTGGCTAAACAGCTTAATATTCTACTGGGCAATCTTGGCGTCCCCGATGATTCGCTTATAATGGACACTACCGTTAGCAGTATTGGTTATGGTATTGAGTATTGTTACTCGGTAATGGAGAGGGCCAGGATGGCAGGATTAACCCAGCAGGATGAAAAGCTCCAGTTCCCTGTCATCTGTAACATAGGTAAAGAAGTATGGAAAGCCAAAGAGGTGAAAATCGCCGAGAAGGAAGACCCAAAGCTCGGGGATGCCAGAAAGAGGGGTATCTTGATGGAAGCTATATCAGCCATGATTTTGCTTCTGGCTGGGGCTGATGTCCTAATTATGAGACACCCCGAGGCGATAAAATTGGTTCAGGAGATGATAGCTGAACTGACAGCAGAATAATTCTGGAGGGTTATGCAAGATGGCGGAAGCAGAAACCAAGAGCATCGATAACGCTAGTATCAGGATGATAGAAAAAGCGGCTAAGGACGGGGTTAATACCGCTTTCGATAGAGCTGAAGCAATGAAGCCCTGCCCCATAGGGATGGTTGGCAGTTGCTGCAAGAATTGTGGAATGGGGCCATGTCGGGTACCTCTACCCAAAGGGGGAACGGAAACACCTGAGGAAAAGAAGAAGAGAAGGGGCATCTGTGGGGCTACGGCTGAGACCATTGCTGCTCGCAATTTTATCCGGATGATAGCCGGTGGGGCAGCGGCTCACTCTGACCATGCCCGCGGGGTAGCTGAGCTGTTCCTGGCAGCAGCTAGGGGGAAGGCACCAGGTTATGAAATTAAAGATGAACAGAAACTGCTGCAATTGGCTCTGGATTGGGGGGTAGAGATTGGAGACCGCAATAACCAGGAAATAGCTATCGATGTCGGTGAGACAGCCCTGGCTGAATTTGGCAAGCAGGAAGGTGAACTCCTGTTCCTGAAGAGGGCACCACTAAAGCGCCAGGAGCTGTGGCGAAACCTGGGGGTTGCCCCCAGGGGGATAGACAGAGAAGTGGTGGAGATAATGCACCGCACTCATATGGGGGTAGACCAGGACTATCGAAGCCTCCTTAAACAAGGGGTGAGAGCTGCCCTGGCTGATGGGTGGGGCGGTAGTATGATTGCTACTGAACTCCAGGATATACTCTTCGGCACCCCGGTACCCATTCTGGGCAAGGTAAATCTAGGGGTGCTCAGCCGGGACGAGGTAAATATTATTATCCACGGTCACGACCCCTTGCTTTCCGAGATGATTGTGGTTGCCGCTCAAGACCCTCAGATGATAGAGCTGGCTAAATCTAAAGGGGCTAAGGGGATAAACTTGGCTGGCATGTGCTGCACTGCCAACGAGATACTGATGCGTCACGGGATACCTCTGGCTGGGAATTTCTTGCAACAAGAGCTAGCTCTGGTTACCGGGGCAATAGAGGCTATGGTGGTAGATATTCAATGTATTATGCAGTCCCTGCCTGATATTGCCCAGTGCTACCACACCAAGATTATCACTACCTCGCCTAAGGCTAGGATTCCCGATGCCATCCATATTGAGTTTGACGAGCACAATGCTATGGAGTCGGCTAAGGCTATAGTCAAAACTGCTATCGAGAATTTCCCCAATAGAGGGAAGAATATTGATATTCCTGAGGAGCAAAGCGACCTGGTTGCCGGATTCAGCCACGAAACCATTAACTATTTATTAGGCGGTATCTATCGGGCTTCCTATCGACCGCTAAATGATAATATCATCAATGGCAGGATTAGGGGGGTAGCCGGTGTTGTCGGCTGTAACAACCCCCGGGTCAAGCACGATGATGTTCACATCGCTATGGTTAAGGAGCTCATCAAGAACGATGTATTAGTGCTTCAGACCGGCTGTAGTGCTATGGCTTGTGCTAAACTCGGATTGCTGACCCCGGAAGCAGCGGCAAAATATGCCGGTGAGGGACTGGCTTCGGTATGCGAAGCCGTTGGTATCCCCCCGGTATTGCACATGGGTGCCTGCGTTGATAACAGCCGAATCCTGATGGCAGCCACCGCTATGGTAAAAGATGGCGGCCTGGGTGATGACCTCAGTGACCTGCCGGTAGCCGGGGCTGCCCCGGAATGGATGAGTGAGAAGGCAATCGCCATCGGTCAATACTTTGTTGGCTCAGGGGTATTCACCGTATTCGGTGTTACTTGGCCTACCCTGGGCAGCGAAGAGGTGACCAAACTATTGTTTGAGGATTTTGAGACTATGTATGGCGGGATGTGGGCGTTTGAGCCCGACCCGCTTAAGGCAGCTCACCTTATGATTGATCATATTGACCAGAAGCGTAAAGCCCTGGGTATTGACAAGGCTAGAGAAAGGGTCCTCTACAATATGGAGATGAGACGAGAACTGTAAGCAGTCTCATCACCAGGGCAATTAAAAGATAACGGGGGTTTTGAAATATGTCTAAGATTATTGCCTCAGCGGCGATTAGAGGAGCCTATAAAATCGTTGACCGAGCTGACAAGAAGTGGCAGCAGGCAATGGACAAATGGGGAGCCAACGAACCAGTAGGTTTCCCCAATACTGCTTATTACCTCCCAGTAACCTATGGGGTTTTAGGGATTGCGGTGGCAAAGCTGGGTGACATGGAGCAGGTACTAAAGCGGTGTAAATCCCTGCTACCACCACCGGTAAGAGAGACCTGCCCTCTGCCCTATCTGGCACCTGCCCTTGATGCCGGGATGGCAACCTTCTTCGCCGAGGAAATCATCGAAGCCATAAGGTATCTGGAGGAGCCTGACTTTTACACCAAGCAGGAAGACCCCATTGACAAGAATATCTGGCTGGGTGCCGCCGATGATGTCATCCTGAGAAAGAGGGGGATTGAATTCGTTGATGGCACCGCCCCTGGCTTTGCCGCCGTCCTTGGCGCTGCTCCTACTAATGAGATAGCAGTCAAGATAGCCAATGAGCTGCAGCAGAAGAACCTCTACGTCTTTATGTGTGCTGCCAATAACGGCAAAAAGTTCTCGGAGCAGCTTGTAGAGGCCGGGGTACAGATTGGATGGCCAGTCCGGTTGGTCTCCTTTGGTCCTGATGTTAGCGCTGCCGTCTTCGCTATGGGCTTTGCTACCAGAGCGGCTATGTCCTTTGGTGGCATTGAACCAGGTGATTACCGGAAAATGCTTATCTATAATAAAGACCGCATTTTTGCCTTTGCCCTGCCCCTGGGCTATGTTACCGATGAGTGGTATGCTAATGCGGCTGGGGCAGTCAATTGGGGTTTCCCCACTATTGCCGATACCCCGATACCCGAGATTCTACCTACCGGAATCTGCACCTACGAGCACGTTGTCTCCAATATTCCCCACGATAAAATAGTGGCTAAAGCCATAGAGATAAGAGGGCTGAAGGTCTCCGTGGCTGAGGTACCGGTTCCAGTAGCCTACGGCCCTGCCTTTGAGGGGGAGAGGGTTCGGGGAGAAGATATCTACCTGGAGTGTGGTGGCGGCAGAAGCCCCATGGTGGAGTGGGTTACCACCAAGCGTATGGAAGAGGTAGAAGACGGAAAGATTGAAGTAATTGGTCCTGAGATAACTGATGTTCCCGCTGGCTCCAGATTACCACTAGCCATAACCGTTGAGGTTGCTGGAAGAAAGATGCAGGAGGACTATGAACCTATCCTGGAGCGACAAATTCACCACTTTATAAACTACGCTCAAGGGTTAATGCATATCGGGCAAAGAGACATCGCCTGGTTACGAATTAGTATATCCGCTATGAACAAGGGCTTCAGGCTATCTCATATTGGCGCTCTGCTTCATGCCAAAATGCACCAAGATTTTGGTCGGATATTTGATAAGATTCAGGTAAAACTTTATACCGAGGAAGACAAGGTAAAGGAGATAGTGAACAGGGCAAAATCAGTATACGGGACTCGAGATACCAGAATTGAAGGCATGACTGATGAAGGTGTCGAGACCTACTACTCATGCACCCTGTGCCAGTCCTTCGCCCCCAGCCATGTTTGCATGATTAGCCCGGAAAGGACCGGCCTCTGTGGTTCCTATAACTGGATGGACTGTAAAGCCGCTTATGAGATTAACCCCACCGGTCCCAATCAACCGGTGGAAAAGGGAGAATGCCTTGATGCCAGGTATGGGCAGTGGAAAGGGGTAAACGACTTTGTGTTGAAGGCTTCCCGGCAGAAGGTAGACCATTATAACTTCTACAGCATAATAAATGACCCCATGACTACCTGCGGTTGCTGTGAGTGCATTGCTGCTGTCCTTCCCCTGTGTAACGGGATAATGACGGTAAATCGGGAATATAGGGGGATGACCCCGTGCGGGATGAAGTTCACCACCTTGGCCGGGACTATCGGCGGTGGCTTGAGCACCCCAGGATTTCTTGGTCACGGCAAATATAACCTCTGCCAGAGAAAATTCGTGGTCGGTGACGGTGGCATAAAAAGGTTAGTCTGGATACCCAAGATGCTAAAGGAAGAGATTGCCGACCGGCTCAAAGCCAGGGCTGAGGAGGTTGGCATCCCCAACCTGCCTGAGATGATTGCCGATGAGACCATAGGCACTACTGAGGAGGAGATTCTCCCCTTCCTCCAGGAGAAGGGGCATCCCGCCCTTACTATGGAGCCAATAATGTAACACCGCTAAATAATGTAGGGAAGGGAGTCCTATTATGCCACTTACCGGAATAGAGATATTTAAATCACTACCCAAGACAAACTGTGGTGAATGCGGGGTGCCTACCTGCCTTGCCTTCGCCATGAATCTAGCTACAGGTAAGGCGGAATTAAGTGCCTGCCCTTATATCTCCGATGAAGCGAAAGCCAAACTGGAAGAGTCATCAGCACCCCCCATTAGACCGGTTATTATCGGAGTCGGTGATAGGGCATTAAAGGTTGGCGGCGAGACGGTTATGTTCCGCCATGAGAAAAGGTTTGAGAACCACCCTGGCTTCGCTATCCTTATCAGTGATACTATGGAAGAATCAGAGGTTGACAGTAGGCTGGATAGGTGTAAGCAGCTCCAGTATCAAAGGGTAGGACTCACCCTCCGTCCCGAACTGGTAGCGATAAAGGATGATTCCGGGGACGCCGCAAAATTTGAAGACCTAGTTAATAAAGTCAAGCAAAGTAACCAGTGCAACATTATCCTGATGAGCAGCAATCCTGATATTCTGGCTGCTGGCTTAAAGGTCTGCGCTGACCAGAAACCGCTGCTCTACCCTGCCGACAAAAACAACCTGGACCGCCTGGCAGATTTGGCTAAAGCGAACTCATGTCCAGTAGCAGTAAAAGCCTCCACCCTGGAGGAACTTACCCAACTGACTGCTAAATTAACCGAGTCTGGGGTTAAAGACATCGTTCTTGATTCCGGGGCAAGGACTGTTCGCCAGGCATTTGAGGACCAGATAATAATCAGGAGTGCCGCCCTAAATAAAAAATCTCACTCGTTAGGCTTCCCCACCATCGTTTTTCCTTGCGAAATGACCAATGACCCGATAAAGGAGACTGTAATCGCCTCCGTTTTCGTGGCTAAGTATGGTGGTATTATCGTTCTCTCCGATTTCCAAGGGCATAGCCTGTTTCCCCTGCTCGTGGAAAGGCTGAATCTCTATACCGACCCCCAGCGACCGCTGGCTACTACCGAGGGAATCTATGAGATTGGCGGCCCTGATGAAAATTCCCCGGTGCTTATTACCTCCAACTTTTCCCTTACCTACTTCATTGTCTCCGGGGAAATAGAAGCCAGCAAGGTTCCCACCTACCTTCTCATCAAGGATACTGAGGGGCTTTCGGTTATGACCTCATGGGCAGCAGGAAAATTTGTCGCTGATACTATTGCCCCCTTTGTTAAGAAGTGTGGCATTACTGATATGGTTAAACACCACAAATTGATAATCCCGGGTTATGCTGCCGCCGAAAGTGGTGGCTTGGAAGAGGAGCTACCCGGCTGGCAGATTCTGGTCGGTCCCAGAGAGGGAACTCACATCCCAGCCTATCTTAAAGCATGGAAACCATAAAGGAGGAATGATGCTCCTCATTGGGGAAAATGTAAATATTATGTCAGAGACTATCGGCCCCGCACTGAGGGGAAGAAATCCCAAGCCCATCCAGGAACTAGCCAGGGCTGAAACTGAGGCTGGCGTGGATTATCTTGACCTCAATATCGGTCCTGCCCGAAAGGCAGGGGATGAGTTAATGACATGGGTGGTTAACACCGTGCAGGAGGTCACTGATTTACCGCTATCTCTGGATACAACCAACCCGGCGGCTATGGAGGCTGGGCTAAAGGTGCACAAAGGCAGGGCACTAATTAATTCCATCTCCCTGCAACCGGAGAGGTTGGAGCCGGAATTACCCCTGGTCAAAAAATACGATGCCGACATGATAGGACTTTTGTGGGGCACGGAAGGAATGCCGCGAGACGCCGCCGAAAGGTGTGTCCTGGTTGTTGACCTTGTCTATAGAGCCAATCAACTAGGCATCCCCAACCGGGACATCTGGATTGACCCTATTCTTACCCCGGCAAGTGGGGAAATAAACCAGGTGAAAGCCTGTTTTGAGTTTATGAGCATGCTGAATGATATTGCTCCCGAGTGTAAATCTGTCGTAGGTCTATCCAACATCTCCAATGGCACTCCCACCCACCTTAGACCTTATCTTAACCGCAGTTGTATGATAATGCTTATGAAGTACGGACTTTATTCAGCTATAGTTGACGCCTTTGACTCTGAGTTGATAAAAATAGCCAGAGGCGAGATGCCGGAAATTGTCAAACTGGTGCATCGGGTAATGGATGGTGAGAAACCTAACCTTTCTTCTTTAAGTCAAAAAGAGGCAGAATATGTGAAAACGGTCAGGGTTCTCACCGGTGAAGCACTCTATTCTCATTCCTGGCTTGAGATATAATACCACCCTACGAAGGGGAAAGGGGTGCTTATCAAGGATAGATTGAATGGAAAGTAAATGTGTGCCACTGCCCAATCAGAAGAATTATGAATATGGCAACGAGATGGCTTATAAGCTTGCCTGTGAACAACTAGCCAGAATTGATGATATAGAGCAGCAATGCCACAAAAGCGGGTCTCTTTATCAGGAAATAGATTCCCAAAAAGTAATCACCATCAAATACTTAGACCAATCATATCAAATTACTCTTCCCAATATTGAGATTTCGTTAACGAATAGTGAGGAGCAGGTGCCGATAAGGGACAAGGTTTTGATACTTCACTATTTAACCTCGGCAAAAGGTAACCCCGTCGCCAATAAATTGATAACCTACCGGGAACTGCCAGAGGGAAGCAATTACTCCCAGACATTTTCCAAAAGAACTATAAAGTCCCTTGTACATCACTTTGGCCAAGAACCTCAGCGGCTGGTAGATGTCGCCGAAAAACTGGGCGGTCATAAAGCTGATTATGGCGATGTGTCGGTAACCATTAACGCTTTCAGCCAGGTGCCTATCACCCTAGTCCTGTGGCAAGGTGATACTGAGTTTGCCCCTGAAGGAAGTATAATATTTGACGCTACTATTTCCGATTACCTGTCCACCGAGGATATAACCGTGCTTTGTGAAACTATTACCTGGAGGTTAATAAATTATTTAAGGAGAGCCTATGGAGACTGATATCAGAGAACAATTAGACGAGCTGTTCTCGCCATATTCTGGAGAGAGGAGCGACCTTATCCCTATCCTGCAGAAAGTTCAAGAGAAGTTCGGCTACCTGCCACGAGAGGCGATGCGGAAAATTGCTAAGTTTCTGTCTTTACCCGAGAGCACCGTTTATGGAGTTAGCACCTTCTATGCCCAGTTTAAGTTTGTCCCTACCGGTAAGAGGATAGTTAAGGTATGCCGGGGGACTGCCTGCCATGTGCGGGGAGGGGCACGCATCCTCCGCGAGGTGGAGAAACAACTGGGTATTAAGCCAGGAGAGACTACCAGCGATATGGAATATACTTTGGAGACTGTGGCTTGTATTGGTGCCTGTGCCCTAGCGCCAACTATGGTAGTAGATAAGGAGACTCAGCGCAAAATGACCCCCCAGAAGGTAGCTGAACTCTTCAGTAATATAAGCAAGGCGGGAGAAAATGTCAGTTAAGAAAACCTCTCGGGGTTATCCTGATAACCAGCGTATAATCTTTGTCTGCGAAGGGACAGGCTGCGTATCAGCTAAGGCGGTTGAAATTCGACAAGCATTAGAGAAAGCAGTGAAGGAGCTTAAATTAGATAGTGTCAAGGTGGATTTCACCGGCTGCCACGGCTTCTGCGAGCAGGGTCCCATTGCTTTTGTCGAGCCTGAAGGTATCTTCTACACCCATGTAAGTGTTGAAGATGTCCCAGAGATCGCCCAGTCCCACCTGCGGGATGGGCAGCCTGTAGAGCGCCTCTTTTATAAAGACCCGGTTAGCACTCAGACGGTGCCCTATTATAAGGACATAAACTTCTACAAGAAGCAACAGCGCATTATCCTGCGAAATTGTGGTCATATTAATCCGGAGAGGATTGAAGACTACATAACTACGGGTGGCTACCAATCTCTGCGTAAGGTGTTATTTGAGATGGCTCCGGAGCAGGTCATTGATGAGGTCAAGCGCTCTGGTTTAAGAGGTCGGGGTGGAGCTGGCTTTCCCACCGGTCTTAAGTGGGAGTTCTGCCGCAATGCCCCGGGCACACAAAAGTATATGATTTGTAACGCTGATGAGGGCGACCCCGGCGCCTTTATGGACCGCAGCACAATGGAGGGCGACCCCAACACTGTTATCGAGGGGATGGCAATTGCTGCCTATACCATAGGTGCTTCTGAAGGTTACATCTACATTAGGGCGGAATACCCGTTAGCAGTTAAGCGGGTGCGCCTTGCCATCAAGCAAGCTGAGGAGAAAGGATTTCTTGGGGAGAATATATTGGGCTCCAACTTTAATTTTAGAATCCATATCAAAGAGGGGGCTGGCGCTTTTGTCTGTGGCGAGGAGACAGCACTGATGGCATCTATTGAGGGCAAGCGAGGTATGCCTCGCTCCCGCCCCCCATTCCCCGCCCAAGCTGGGCTGTGGGGTAAACCAAGCAACATCAATAATGTGAAGTCACTGGCTACAGTGCCAGTTATCATTGCTAAAGGTGCCGATTGGTATGCTAAAATCGGTACTGAGAAGAGCAAGGGGACTGCTGTCTTTGCCCTAACTGGCAAGATTGCCAATAGCGGCTTGGTTGAGGTGCCCATGGGCATGCCCCTCCAGGATATTATCTACGGGATTGGGGGAGGCATCCCTGATGGCAAACGCTTCAAGGCAGTTCAGACCGGTGGTCCCTCCGGTGGTTGCCTGCCAGCAAGCTTGCTGGACCTCCCTGTTGACTATGAATCGTTAGCCGGGGCTGGTTCTATTATGGGCTCCGGGGGCATGGTGGTAATGGATGAAGATACCTGCATGGTTGATGTTGCCCGTTACTTCCTTTCCTTCACCCAGGCTGAGTCATGTGGTAAGTGTGTTCTGTGTCGTCTGGGAACAAAGCAGATGCTGGATATCCTGGAGAATATATGTAATGGTAACGGCAAAGCTGAAGACATCGACCTGCTTACAGAGTTGAGCCAATCAATTAAAGCCGGTTCACTCTGTGCCCTAGGTGGGACAGCACCTAATCCAGTCCTCACTACTATCCGCTACTTCCGAGATGAGTACGAGGCTCATATAAATGAGAAACGATGCCCGGCACTAAACTGCACGGAGCTAATTTCCTATTACATCCTTCCCGATAAG
>DAOVUZ010000006.1 GCA_030632305.1 Dehalococcoidales bacterium
AGGAGCTTACTTCCAGCCACTCACCACAGCCTGATGCCCACATTTCAATGTCGTAGGATTTGGATGACGCAAAGCCTAATTCGGCGGTGCAGAGCTGTAAAATCTGGTAGGGAAGCTCCAGCTTCTGGCAAACCTGTTCTGCATCATTAACCAGTTTCTCCAGCTCCTGGTCGGAGGTGGATGGCTCGGTGAATTTATATAGCTCCACCTTATCAAACTGGTGCCCCCGTTTTATACCCCGGGTATCCTTGCCCGCCGACATTTTTTCCCGGCGAAAGCAGGCGGTGTAGGCGACATAATAGAGGGGTAGCATTCCGGGCGGTATGGTTTCGTCGCGGTGCAGATTGGTGATTGGCACCTCAGCTGTAGGCACGAACCAGAGGTCATCCTCTTCATCATGATACAGGTTATCGGCAAATTTAGGCAGGTTGCTTGAGCCGACCATGCATTCACGCTTGACCATAAATGGCGGGTATACCTCCTGGTAGCCGTGTTCAGTGGTGTGGAGGTCTAGCATAAAGGAAATGATGGCTCTTTGCAGGTGAGCGCCTGCTCCCTTGAGCACATAGAAGCGGGTGCCTGATAGCTTTACCCCCCGTTCAAAGTCAATGATGCCCAGAGATTCCCCCAGCTTCCAGTGAGGGGCTGGTGGGAAATCAAAGCTTTTAGGCTCTCCCCAGGAGCGAACCACTACATTATCACTTTCATCCTTCCCTGCGGGCACTGTGGGGTGGGGGATGTTGGGTACCTGGAGCAGCAGTTCTTCCAGCTGCTTATCCAGATTCCTCGCCTCTTCTTCCAGCCCTCTTATCATGGCACGCAGGTCACGCCCTTCTTCTACAGTTTCCTGGTCTGTTTTTCTTTCCCGGGAAGCCTCTTTTCTTTCGTGCCTCAAGCTTTCCAGTTCAAGAATCCTCTGGCGACGCTCCGAGTCAAGGTGCAAGATTTCATCCAGCGGGGCAGTATCCTGCCGTTTTTCTATAGCCTGTCGCACCAGTTCTATGTTTTCCCGGATAAACTTCAGGTCAAGCATGGGTTTCCTCTTTCAGAACTATATTCTTAAGATATGCTTAATGTCTTCTTCGGGGTCACCAATGAGGCGCAAATCATAGTCTTCTCTTAATACTTTGAGAATGTCGTCATTTACCCAGGCAGGGAGGATAGGTCCCAGATATATACCTTTGATTCCCAGCGCCAGTAGGCTCCACAGGATAATCGCAGCTTTTTGCTCCAGCCAAGTCAAGACCAGGGTAAGCGGCAATTGATTAATTCCTACACCAAATAATTCAGCCAGGGCTTGTGCTATTTCTATGGCAACAATAGAGTCGTTGCACTGTCCCAAGTCAATCAGCCTGGGGATACCTTCTATCTCACCTAAAGCTAGGTCGTTTATCCTGAACTTACCACAAGCAAGGGTGAAGACAACGGTATCTTGGGGCAACCTTTGGACAAACTCCCTATAATATTCCCCCTTCTTGAGCGGCGAATCACAGCCCCCTACCAGAAAGAAGTGGCGGATTTTACCTGCTTCCACCAGTTGCTTAATTTTATCTTTCTGGGAGAGGACTACAGATTTGGAAAACCCTGTGGTGAGCACTACATCACCTGGTTTCCTCTCAAGTTCGGGTAACGATTTGGCCTTCTCTATCACCGGGGTGTAGTTATATCCGGCAATGTGTGGCACACCGGGCAATCGTGCCGGTCCGGTAGTAAACATTCTGTCTCTATACTCTTCCTTGGGGAGCTGGACGCAGTTTGAGGTTCCCAGTATGGCTACGGGATACTGGGAGAATAGTCGCTTCTGGTCCTGCCATGACTTTCCCAAATTGCCTGCTAAGTGTTTATACTTTTTCAGGCCGGGATATCCGTGTGCGGGCAAAAGTTCGGAATGGGTATAGATATTTATCCCGGTTCCTTCTGTTTGTTTAAGCAGCTCTTCAAGCGCCTTCAGTCCGTGTCCGGTGGCTATAATCCCACGTCCCTTTACCGTTCCTGTCTGTACCTTAGTAGGCTCTGGCTCTCCATATGTGTCGTTATGAGCTTTTTTGAGAAGCCTCATCGTCCTTATATTCATCTCACCGCCCTCAAGAGCCAGTCTAACCAGGTCTTCGGGGTCAAAGTTGACCTGGGTGAATGTAGCATAAAAGGCTCGCTCCAAAAACGCATCTACCTCGGTATCGGTATATCCCAGCTCCCTGGCATGGTATAAATAGGCTGCCATCCCTTTGGTGGCAATTAATAGGTTGTCCTGCAAACGGGCAACAGTAGCTTCCTTCCCACATACCCCTTTTACCGTGCAACCTGTTCCTCTTGCCGTTTGAGCGCATTGGTAGCAAAACATATCTAGTCTTTCTCTGTCAGCCATTTTACTACCTTCTCCTTAGCGGCTTCTTATGTTTTCTCTCTGAGCTGGGGAAACAGGATTACCTCGCGGATTAGCTACTATCTGTCGCACCAGGTCTATGTTTTCCCGGATAAATTTCAGGTCAAGCATAAAATCTCCCTGATTTTCCTTTTATCTACTGTTATATGTTGTCAGCGAATGACGCCATACCCTCTTTTTATTCAATGTTAAATGAATTTATGATATTGTTAAAAGTCTCTTCGTACATACGATAAAACTCCTCTTGAGATGAATATTTGAAAATGTAAGCCATTCCATTGGCGAAAAAGGCTACCTGTCTCAGTTTCCAGGTAGGTATTCCAGAGAGTATATCGTACCCATCTATATTATTTACCGAGATTGTAGCCTCATTTAAGATTGGTAGACCGGACATCTCCAATCCTTGCTTGAATTCATTTTCAACTTCCTGTAAATCGGTGGCTGATTTTATTGTTAATTCGATTTCCACTGAGAATTGTGCTCCGTCCTTAGCTATTTTCTTTCCGAGAGATACGACTTTTTTAATATTTTCATCTGGAAAGTCGTCTTCTGAAACATAAAATTCCCAACCACCCGGATACTCAAAGCCATAGCTGAGTTCATCGTCATAGATATATCCCTGGGTTGTTAGCTCTCCTGGTTCTGGTTCTATTGGCGGTTCCGGTGTTTCTCTGTTTGTACATGAGCAAATAGAAGAGGCAAGCACTGCTATTGTCAAAATTGCCATCCCCAACATTAATTTTTTGTTCACAACCTTATAACTCCTAAATTTAATTATTCCGGCCTTCTTAAATGTTTTGTGTCCCGAAGCCGATTACGTATAACAACCATATGAGCGAACTCAGAGTTCACTTAGTCCGAGTTTACCTTATTTAGATTGAACCTCTCTCGTGATAAACAGCCTCCTTACGGTTTCTCCCTGAGTTGAGGAAAGAGGATTACCTCGCGGATTGACTGCTGATTGGTGAGGAGCATTACCAGGCGGTCGATGCCAACGCCGAGACCGCCGGCGGGTGGCATGCCATACTCCAGTGCCAGCAGAAAATCTTCATCGGTGGTTTCTACCTCTTCGCCTTCTGGCTGACGCTCCTTTTGTTGCCGCAGGAAGCGTTGTCTTTGCTCTACGGGGTCATTGAGTTCGGTGAAGGCATTAGCTATTTCCATTCCACCGGCAAAGGCTTCAAAACGCTCCACCAGATGGTTATCGTCAGGCTTTGCCTTGGCCAGGGGTGACATTTCAATCGGGTAATCCAGAAGGAAGGTGGGTTGTATCATATTAGGCTCAACAAAGGTGGAAATAAGCTCATCTATAAGCCGCCCCCGGTCCTTTTGTGGGTCAACCTCTATCTTCAACTGTAGCATCTTGCTCCGGAGCGAATCAGCATCGGGATACTGGTCAAAATCAATGCCACTGTATTTTATAATTGCCTGGCGTAATTCCAGCCGCTGCCACGGAGGCTTGAGGCTAAGGGTATGGTCACCGAACTCAACCTTGTCGGTGCCTAAAACCTGCTGACTGATTTCGGATACCATCTCTTCCACCATATCCATCACATCATTATAGTCAGTATAGGCTTCATAGCTTTCCAGCATGGTGAACTCGGGATTGTGCTTAATGGAGATGCCTTCATTGCGGAAGATGCGACCCAGCTCGTAAACCTTGTCAAAGCCACCTATAATCAGTCGCTTGAGATGAAGTTCATGGGCAATACGCAGGTAGAAATCCTGGTTAAGGGTATGGTGGTGAGTGGTAAAGGGGCGGGCCAGGGCACCCCCGGCTGCTGGTTGCAGCACTGGCGTTTCCACCTCCAGAAATCCTCGCTGGTTAAGGAATTGGCGGATAGCGGTAATAACCTGGCTGCGCACCCGAAAGGTCTCTTTGGTCTCAGGGTTACTGATTAGGTCCAGATAGCGTTGCCGGTATCGCTTGTCCACATCACTAAGCCCGTGCCACTTTTCCGGGAGGGGCTGAAGCGACTTAGCCAGCAGGGTGAAATCTTCCACCTCAATGGTCGGTTCTCCGGTCTTTGTCCGGAAGGGCTTACCGCTGACCCCGATAATATCACCTATATCTATATCCTTGAGCAGTTCAATGTTCTCTTCAGTGAGATGGTCTTTACGGAAACATGCCTGTATCTTCCCTGAGCTGTCACGGATGTCAAGGAATGAGATTTTGCCCATAGGTCGGTTAGCCATGATACGTCCGGCAACGCTAACTACTGATGCCTCTACTTTGCCTGAGTCTTCTTGCTGCTCAAGTAGAGCTCTAGCTTGCTGGGCAGTGTGGCTACGGTGATAGCCATAGGAATAGGGATTAATGCCACGGGCACGAATCCGGTCAAGCTTTTCCAATCGCTGTTGAACTACGGAGTCTAATCTGGGTGTCATCTCTATCCTGTTTCCTTCTGATACAGGAAAGACTGGGAGTCTCAGGTTCTCAGTCGTATATTGTCGTTATTATATGCTATCTTTGCCCTGTAGTAAATATGGAAGCGGTGAGGCTGTTGTGGAAGTAGATGTGAGCTGTACTCAGATAATCATTATCCAACTGTGGCGTAACACTTAGCCAGATTGTTGAACCAGTGGAGGTGTTTACTCTTCGGCAGTGAGTTCTGCCAGCTGCTCTAGCACTGCCTCTAGAGCCTCCAGTTCTTCTCCGTAGCCGGTCCAATCACCTGCCTGGAGGTATTGCTGAGCTTTGTTGTAGTGCTCTTGAGCCTCCGCAATCAGGTCAGCCATGTCAGGGGCTACCGGCTCTTCCGGTTCTACTGGAGCCGGGGGTTCCCCGGGTTCAGTCGGTAACGCTTCAGCACCGAAGATAGTGGTGATGCTTTCCTGTAAGGTGGGTTCCATAACTATTTGCTCACCGGCAGCCACAATGACTCGCTTCAGCTGTGGTAACCCCCCAGCTTCTGCCTCGAGGAAGACCGGCTCGACATACAGGATGGACTTACCTACAGGAATTAGCAGCAGGTTGCCGCGGATAACCCGAGAACCACCGCGACCCCACAGAGCAAGCTGCTCGGTGATGACGATATCCTGCCCGATTCGGTTTTCAATCTGGCTGGGACCATACACCAGTCGTTCCTTGGGGAAAAGGTAGGCAAGCAGCTTCCCGTAGTTTTCTCCATCACTGCGGGCAGCCAGCCAGCCGATGGTATTATTCTTGTTTACCGGGGTGAAGGGCAGCATGAGCAGGAATTCCTCCTTCTCCTCATCAAGCAGGCGCATGATAACATAGTAGGGCTGCATAAGCTGTTCTGTGCCGGCATAGACCTCTCTAGGGACAGCCCACAGGTCTTCCTTGTTGTAGAATACCCGGGCATCGCGCATATGGTAGGTTTGGTATACTGACGCCTGGATATTGAACATGTCCTCAGGATAACGGATATTGGCTCTTAACGGCTCGGGCATCTGCTCGGCGGGGACGAAGAGGTTGGGGAAGATGGACTGGTAGGTCTGTATTAAAGCATCCTCAGGGTCAGTAATATAGAGAGTCACACTGCCATCGTAGGCATCAATAACTGCTTTAACGCTGTTGCGAATATAGTTTAGCCCATTCCCAACGGGCTCAGAATAGGGATAGCGGTCAGTGGTGGTATAGGCGTCCTGTATCCAGAATAGCCTTCCGTCCATTACCACCAGATAAGGGTCACTGTCCAGCTCCAAAAATGGTGCCAGGTGGTTCACCCTCTCCCTGATATTCCGATAATAGATTACCCGGCTCTCAGGGGTTAACTCACCACTGATAAGGATATTAATGTCGCCGAATTGCCAGGCATAGACCAACCGGCGCATGAAACTACCCAGGCTAACCCCATCATTGCCCTGGTAGTAACCATAGACATTCTCATCACCCGTCGGATAGTCGAATTCCTGGGTCTTGGTGTTCACAATTATGTAGTGATTCGTCTTTTCCCCAAAGTATATCTGAGGCCGTTCTATATTGAAATCACCAGCGGGGGGTATATCCTTTACCAGCAATACCGGTAGCCCCTCAGTGCTGACCTCATTAACCGGGCTTAGGGCAATACCGTAGCCATGGGTGAACTGTAGCCGAAGGTTGACCCAAGTCTGCGCTTGGCCAGCCAGTTTCTCCACAGATAATTCTCGGGCTGATAGCATAACCTGCCGGTACTCGCCGTCAATGATATAGCGGTCGACATCGACATCATTAAAGTCATAGTAGAGTCGAATAGCCTGTATCTGGTTATAGGTGTCCTTTAGCGGGCGAGGGTCCCAGAGCCTGATGTTGTTGATGGTCGTCTCGTTCTGGGCTATATCCTGGGGGCTCGGTGTCTCCTCTGCAGGAAAGGACTGTTCCTCAATCCGGTTCAGAGCGAAAGCCTCTCTGGTGAATTCAATATTATACTCAATGTAGGGCGTTTCTAGAGCCAGCTCATTGGGCTGCACTTGGAAGCGCTGTATCAGGACGGGGAAGATGCCCCCGATGATGATGGCAGCCGCTATCCATCCTCCGATGCCATAGGCGAGCCAGCGAAAGTTGTGCCTCAATATGGAAACCACAACGAGCACCATGCAGATGAGCACTGCTGAAAAGAGAATCCATTGGGCTGGAAGCTTGGCATGCACATCGGCATAGCTGGCTCCGAAGACCACTCCCCGTGCGGAGAAGACCAGTTCCCAGATATCAAGTCGGTAACCCCAGGCGAAAGTGCCCAGAATAGCTATGACCAGTCCACCCATATGAGATAACACCGGCATGGCAAAGTCGAACTTGAGCCGCTGCACTGTATAGCTGAGAAGATATACCCCGGCGCTACCAATAAGGGTGATTATCAGCGCCCCCAGGAGCCAGCCTTGCAGTGGCTGAAGGAAAGGCAGTGAGAAGACATAGAAGCTAACCTCCTCATGGAAAATGGGGTCGGTGATGCCAAAGGGCTGCCCGTTGAAGAAACGAAGTATAGCCTCCCAGTTGTTCTGGGCGGCCAGGCCAAATATTACACTGAGCAGTACTGTTACCAGGATAACGTTTAACCTGAGTATCGGCTGTAGCCGACGCACTATTTCCCAGGGCCAAAAATGTGCTTCTGTCTTGGGTGCCAGACGCGCCGCCAGCACCAGGTTCCCCAGAAACAAGAGGCAAAAGATTATAGCCGCTAGGAAGAAGACCAGCACCTTGGTTTTCAGGATAGTGGCATAGACACTGCCATAATCCAGACTGTCGAACCAGAGCCACTCAGTATAGACCCCCTTTAATATATTTATGAGGATAAACAGGGTCAGGACTCCAGCCACTATTAAGAATACCCTGGCGGTCGCCCATTGGCGCCGGACAGGCGGTGACGGCTCCCCACCTTTACTTTGAAGAAACCAGCGTTGCCATTGTTGCCATTGTCGGTAAAATGAATCTAATCTACTCATCTCAACCTGTCTAAACCATCACTGGCAGGGTTACACTATACGACTTCCAGCTCATCCGGGTTACTGAACGAACTTGCAGCTGGTATAAATTATAGGATAACACACCCCGTCGGTATCGGTCAATGTCGTGCTCATCGCTGTGATGCTGACAAATCACAGACAAAAGAAATCAGGGAACTACACCTTATTTCCTTAGAGTATCCAGCCAGGCGGCTGACTTTAGTTCTCGTTCCAGGAGGTATTTAACATAGTCTTTCATCACCTCGGCTAACTCACGAGATAATTCCGGGTTTATTTTTAACTTGCCAGCCGTAGTATAGTCGCTACTCTGGAGTAGTCTTAACACTTTCAGGGCGTTAACCGATAGCGGGTAGGTTAAAGGCTGGGTCTGCTGACAATTGGGGCACAGTATGCCGCCAGTGCTGGAGCAGAACGAGTTGGTGACGGGTTCCAGGGTTGAGCGGCAGGAGACACACTGCTGAAGCTGGGGTCGGTAGCCAACTTCGTTGAGGAGATGTAGTTCAAAGTAGCGTAAAACCAGTTCATTATCGCCAGCCTGGCATAGGCGATGCATTGTTTCCAGCAGCAGTTGGAACAGGGGGTAATTCTCAATCTGGTCGGCGGTAAACTGGTCAACCAGCTCAATGGTATAAAGGGCATAGGCAGTAAGCTCCAGTTCACTTTTCAGCGGTAGGAAGCTGTTGATGGTCTGGCTCCCGGTTACGGTATCAAGGTTTCGCCCTCTAGCCAGCGAAACCTGGCTGTGGGTGAGAAGCTCAAGGTGTCCGGCGAGCTTGCTTCTGGGGCGTCTTACCCCCTTGGCTACGGCCTGAATCTTACCCAGGTGGGGGGTGTAGAGGGTAAGGATTCTATCCGCCTCCCCCAGCTTGGTCTTCTTAATAATGATGGCTTCCGTTTGATAATTTCGCGGCTTAGACATTTTAATTGCTTTTGAAGTGTTGGGTATACTGCTAGTTTTGGCTTAAATCAAGCAAACGGTTTACCTAACCATTTACCTATCCTTATTGCAGTTACGAAGCTTGCCCAAGATAAAGTGGATAAAAGTGCCTCATCTTCAGGGTTGAACTGTTTATACGAATTAATAATCTCATCATCTATTTGATAAGGCGAAATTGCGGTAAGCAAAGATAGTCTGGCAACGGGTTTAAGTGGTTCGTGTAAGTTTGGAATATATTTTTCCACCCACCCTCGGCTAATACCAGTATCTTCTCCTTTCCATTCCTCTATGGTTTTTATTACTATAGTTTGTACTTCTGGTGGTACATGTTTCTCAGCTAGTTTTTCCATAATTTTTTTATGTGCGGTAAAAGTTACCGCTATTCTTTTATTTTCAGAAGCCCAAAACAAATCCTTATCCAAATTAAAACTATCTATAAATTTTAATGATTCCCCTGGTATTTTATGCCTTTTTAATGCGGTGGAAAACTTCAGGGCTGCAATTTCTTTCATAAAAGGTTTCAAAGAAGAAGCTTTAGTGGGTAGAGGTGTTTCGTTTAATAATACGCTTACCATTTTATTTACATAATGATAATATATTGCGGTGCCTATAATCTCTGGTGCTTCATCAAATGTGAATGGGGGATTATTTATAATTTTTGCGCTTGGTGTTCGATTTGCTAATGCCCATTCTACAATAGTTCGCATTTTAGTATCTTCTATTAAACTTAAATTTTCGTTTTCTATAGCCTTAGCAACTGTTGGGGAACTCAATCCAATGAGCATAATTGTATGAGCATCAACGCACCAAGGACATTTATTAATCTTCGAAACAGCGGTAGCAATGGCATCTTTTACATTTCTTTTGACCTTATCTTCTACAACATTTGTTTCTCTTAAAACACTCCAGTTATGTGCTAATAATTCAGGAATAATTGAGTGCAGAGCTACCGGCTCAACTACTCGTCCGAAGTCCCTTTTCATTTGGGTATAAATATCTGTTATTAATCCGGTAGCATTTGAAGGCTCTATGTAATTTATGTATTTTATTTTCATTTTTATAATTTATAGTACTTTGAGCTGGCATTTCATATGACACCCACATAGGAGAGCTTGAGCTTCACTCCTTCAATCTACCCTTGATAAACGAGGGTGGGGGCTAAAATTCCTGTCTGCCCTCGATGGCGTGGGTGAGGGTAACATCGTCAGCGTATTCCAGTTCGGTGCCGAAGGGTAGTCCCCGGGCGAGGCGAGTAACCCTGATGCCCAAAGGGAAAATCAGCTTATTTAGATACATTGCGGTTTGTTCTCCCTCAAGAGTGGGGTTGGTAGCCAGGATGAGCTCGTCTATTGAGCCATCCTGTAACCGATTCATAAGCTCTTTAATTCTCACATCGTCGACCCCTACCCCTTCCGTGGGTGAGATAGCGCCGTGGAGCACATGATAGAGCCCGTTATAAATCCGGGTATGCTCCAGAGCCAGGATGTCCTGCGGCTGTTCCACGATACAAATCTTGTTGCGGTCGCGCTGGTCACTGCGGCAGATGAGGCAGGGTTCAGATTCAGTAACATTGAAACAAATGGAGCACAGGGTAATCTTCTGTTTTATTGATAGTAGGGCGCCAGCTAACAGCTTGGCCTGTTCATCAGGGGCACGCAAAAGGTAATAGGTAAGTCGTTGAGCGCTCTTGGGTCCGATGCCGGGTAGCTTGCTAAACTCCTGGATAAGCTTGGATACCGCTTCGGCGGCAGGTATGAGATTTTGATTCAACCTAACCCCTTTAAGTCTTTATTTAGAGACTCTATCCCCTTTATCCCCTTCCCCTTATCAAGGGGGAGGGGAAGTAGTTATAAAAGAGAGGCTTCGCCTCTCTTGAACTCTCCTTAATGTTTACTCCTCTCAAGTGGGTAAGGGGAAGATAATTATGATATGAATGTATCATGGAGCGTAGCCCATCTATAACTCTCCTTGTTTTTTAAATTACATCAGTCCCGGGATTTTGAGGCCTCCGGTTAGCCCACCAAGACGCTCGGCAGCAAGCTCTTGAGATTTGGCAAGGGCTTCGTTTACGGCGGTTAATACCAGGTCTTCCAGAAATTGCACATCATCGGGGTCTATCACCTCTGGCGATATTTTTATCGACTTAATTTCTTGTTGACCATTAATAGTAACCTTGACCGCACCTCCGCCTGAGTTTACTTCTAGAGTAGTGTTGCTTAGCTCTTCTTGGGCCTTGGCTAGCTTTGCTTGAAGTTCCTGAGCCTGGCGCATTATAGACTTACTCATTTCTCCTCCACACTGGTAATCTGGGCACCCATCTGTTTGGCTGCCTGCACCAGGTGATTATCTTCTGGCTCATAAATACAGCGCACTTGACAGGAACGCCCGAGGAAGCTGCTTATGATTTTTTCGGCTACCCGTTGATTTTCCATTTTCTCTATCTGTTCTTTATGATAGGGGTATCTGAAAGCTAAGACTACAGTATCATTTTCAAGTGCTACTGGCTTGACCCCGGCACTTCTAAGAATGGCAATAGCCGGGGTTCTTTTAGTATCTTCCGGGGCTTGCTCGATAGCCTGTTTCCAGTTTAGGCTCAGTTGTTCAATTTCACTGCCGGGTTGTGGTGGGGTGGAGGGGATGCTTTCTGTCGGCGGTGGCACCGGTGTGGGCACAGTGGTTGGCTCAGGTTTGGCTGGGGCAGGTGGTGGGGGGATAGCCACCTTCGTGGGCTGACGAGATTCATATTCAGGTTGCCTGGCAGCGCTTTCCCTTTTCCCCTTTTCTCCCTCTGATGGCAGGGCGCAGTCAACCAGGGCTAGCTCCAAAGGCAGGGTAGAGTAGTTATCAAAACCAAGCTCAAGCTGACCAAAGAGCTTGACTGCCTTTAATATCTGGGGTAGGGGAGTTTTACCGGCTAGCTCTTTTAGTTCAGCTATGTCATCGGCAGTGAGGTCTACAGCTTCATCGGAGCCAGTCTTTACCAGAAGCAGTCCTCTGAGGTATTCTACCAGTTCTCTGTTGAATTGCTTTAAATCCAGACCATCGCTATTGACACTGTTTATGGTTGTTATGCCGGCGGAAACATCATTATTTACAATATGCTTTACCAGTTCTCTAACTCGCCAGTCGCCGGTGATGCCGAGGAGAGTCTGAACTTGATTAAGCTCAACCTCAGAGCCATAATGGGCAGTTAGCTGTTCCAGCAGGTTTTCGGCATCTCGCAGGCTACCAGTGGCTGCCTTAGCCACCAGTCGCAGTGCCTCAGGCTCTATATGAATGCCTTCCAGGCTGCAAATACGGGTTAGTTTTGAAACTATATCTGCCAGGGAGAGGCGGTGGAAATCAAAGCGCTGGCATCGTGACAGGATGGTGGGCAGGATTTTATGGGCTTCGGTGGTAGCCAGGACAAAGATAATATGTGGTGGCGGCTCCTCAAGCGTTTTGAGTAGAGCATTAGAGGCACTGGTACTAAGCATATGGACTTCATCTATTATATAGACCTTGTAGCGAGCCTGATTTGGAGCATAGTTGACCTTTTCACGGAGGCTGCGGATATCGTCAACGCCGGTGTTACTGGCGGCATCAATTTCTATGACATCTAAAGCCCTGCCCTCGGTTATTGCCTGGCACATAGGACAGGTATTGCACGGCTCACCTTTGCCATCAGTAAGGCAGTTCACCGCCTTAGCCAGAATGCGTCCGGTGCTGGTCTTCCCTGTTCCTCGTGGACCGCAAAAAAGGTAGGCATGAGATACACGGCTGCTACTCAAGGCATTGTGTAATGTCTGAGTTACTTGTTCCTGACCGACTACCTCGGCCAGGGTTTGGGGTCGCCACTTACGATAAAAGACTTGAGAAGTCATCCTCGTTTGGTTTAATTATACTCTATATTATCTTGGTTTCCAAAGGGGTTTTTGAGATTGTTTTATTAACCTTACCCCCTTCAATCTTCCCTTGATAAACGTCTGGTGCTTGAGCAAATAGGGGTTGGGTTTTTGAATACCGGAGGGTGAGGGTTATTAAATAAATCCCAGCTTTACCTAAACAAGGGGTATAATGGGTGAGTTGCCTTGAATGGTAAAGCTGGGAAAATAGGCTTGGGTTGGCTAATTACAGTAATGATGGTATATCACTTGATGCGTCATCTATTCCTTTGAGTTTACTCTTAAGCTCTTCGCGCCTCTTTTTGGCCTCCTGGATAAAGTTTGCTGATTTAGTATAGTATTTCCTGACTTTTTCTACATCCTTAAGTTCAGACAGCATTACAGTGATATCTAGTGCGCCTTTTTCCCTGGGGTAATCGCCATTCCTTATGCTTGCCTCTGAGGCTATGTCTTTTAGATAATCTCCAAGTTCCTTGATGAGGTCCATATTTATTTCCTGGGGTGGAGCTGCGATGAGATATAGTGCTCTGCCTGCATCTATAGGGTTACAATTGAGTGATAGCTCACTTAGTGCCTCGTCCATTGCGTGAATCCCTTTGTGGGTCTCGGTGCTCTTCTTCCTGAAATCACGCGAAAACAGCGAGGGAAAGTTAAACGTTGGTAGTTGCGATTTGCCATAGCCTATTACTGTCCACCCCACCAGAGTCTGTATTATATCCCCGGCGTCAAGTAGTCTTGCCCCGATGTATTTCGCCTTTTTCTCTTCACCGGCACAGAGTATGTTATAGAATGGTTCGACTATCAAGTGATTAATTTTAGACATGTTGCTTCTCAATGAGGAATCTTTCCTGATATACCTTTGATTGTCAACAAGAATTATGGCATCTGCCACTGAGTTGATAGATTTAAGGCAGGTGGCTGAATTATAAACGGTTCTTTCCTCGGTGTTCTCTTCATGCTCAAAGGGGAGGACGGCAAGGTTATATACCGGTTTATCCATGTAACGCTCTTTTATGAGTTGGGTCATTATTGATATTGCCCCGGAGCCGGTGCCGCCGGCAGTTCCGGCAACCAGTAAGAAGGCATCGCTCTCAAAGAAATGTCGGGCGCCTCTTATAGCATCTATAACCTTATCACCATCCTCTCTGGCTATCTCGGCACCTAGCTCATTTATCTTGCCTACACCGTGACCACCAGTCTTTCGGCCTCCGATGAGGATTCTATGCCGATAGTCAGCAGTTATACAGGTTAGCCCGCTTAAATCAGCAGCATCGCTATTTACGGCAAAGGCACCAGGAATTATCTCAACCCCGCGGCGACTGCGCGCCCGACCGTTCAGTCGGGCGAACTCATCAGCAATCTTGCAGCCACATTGCCCAAAGCCTATAACCACGAGTTTCATCTTTCACCTCGTTATTGAATTACCTTAGTTATTCTATACATATCGTATGACAATGTCAAACCCTGCCATCTAATGAGGCGCCTGTGGTAGGTTATAACCCTTTATCAGCAACATAAGTAGCAAGGTCGGCTAAGCGGCAACTGTAGCCCCATTCATTATCATACCAGGCAAGCACCTTTACCATATTGCCGCCGATGACCATAGTGCTGGGGGCATCAACTATAGAACTGGCAGGATTACCCTTGAAATCAGTGCTGACCAGTTCCTCCTGGCAATACTCCAGTATGCCGGCTAGAGGTCCATCAGTAGCTGCCTGGAAAGCCTGGTTGACCTGTTCCACAGTAACCTCTTTGTCCAGGTCAGCGACAAAGTCAACAATAGAGACAGTGGCTACTGGAACCCTGAAGGCTAATCCGTGGAGTCTGCCTTTGAGTTCAGGGATGACCTGGGTTACGGCTCGGGCAGCGCCGGTAGTAGTAGGGATAATGTTCAGGGCGGCAGCTCGAGCCCGGCGCAGGTCACGGTGAAACATGTCCAGGATTTTCTGGTCATTGGTATAGGCATGAATGGTGGTCATTAATCCCTTGCTTACTCCGAAGCTTTGATGTAATACCTTGACCACAGGCGCAATGCAGTTGGTAGTGCAGGAGGCATTGGATATAATGTTATGCTTGTCCGGGATATACTGGTTTTCATTGACACCGAGGACAATGGTTACGTCTTCATTACGGGCTGGGGCGGAAATAAGCACCTTCTTGGCGCCACCCTGTAGATGGGCGGCTGCTTTGGTGGCATCGGTAAATAGCCCGGTTGATTCTATTACTATATCTACACCATAATCCTGCCAGGTGATGTTACCCGGATTGCGTTCAGCTAGCACTTTTATCTCTTTACCATCAACAATAATTGCATCCTCGGTGGCTTCTATCTTGCTTGGATAGGGACCATAGGTGCTGTCCCATTTTAGTAGGTGGGCATTGGTTTTGGTATCAGTAAGGTCATTGATAGCTGCTACTTCAAGTTTGCTATTATGGTAT
>DAOVUZ010000088.1 GCA_030632305.1 Dehalococcoidales bacterium
AAAACCATGAACCGGCTGAAGGGCAGTAACCCTAAAGCCCAGTGTTTTAATGACCCGCCAGCCACCAATAGCCGTTCCCGAGCTAATAGCTAATGCCGAGAGAATTATTACCCACCACGGGATACTATCCCACAAACCAGACTGCCCGGTATAAATCACCAGTGCCATAGTGATAACCCCTATAGGCATCTGGCCATCATTCAAGCCGTGGCTATAAGCCAGAAAGGCAGTAGTAAGCCATTGCAGACGGCTAAAAATAATTCGCATTCTAGCTGGAGCACTTCGCCGGAACACCCACAATAGAGCAATCATCAGCATAAAGCCACCAACAAAACCCAGAACCGGAGCCGTAACTACTGCCATCAGAGTCTGTGGTAAACGGTAGCTCCATCCCCACAGTACTGCTCCGCCACCTGCCAGGGCTATCCCAGCCGCCGCCAACCCGGCAACAAAGCCATGACTTATACTTACCGGTAGACCATAATAGGTAGCTATACCACCCCAGACAATAACCGCAGCTAAAGCAGCAATCAGCGGTATGTATGAGAACTCCGACATAACCTCTTGAGTTAGAATTCCTTTGCCGATAGTTCTGGCAACGGCGGTGCCAGTGGCAGCACCAGCCAGATTAAAACAGGCAGACAGTATTATGGCGCTTCGGGGGGAAAGAGCACGGGAGCCAACTGAGGCAGCAACGGCATTGGCCGCATCATTTAAACCGTTAGTTACCCCAAAGCCAATAGCCAGTGCTATAATAATAAGAAGGATCCAGAGGGAAGAATCAGGCATGCTTGAGGGCTACCCCTTCAAGGACATTAGCCACATCCTCACACCTATCGGTGGCGCTCTCCATATGCCCGTAAATCTCACGCCACTTAATGACCTGAGCCATATCTGAGGAATCATTAAAAAGCTCACCCATCGCTGAGCGAAATACCCTATCAGCCATATTCTCTAACCGATTAATCTCCACGCATCGCGGGAGAACCTGCTTTAACTCACCCCGATGTCGCAACTCCGGTATTGCCCTTTCCACCTCAGTCGCCGCCTGCACTATAATATCAGCTAACTCCTTAGCCCTCTGGCTGGGAGGGTCGACCTTATAGACAAGCATGGCATCAGCCGCAGCCTGAATAAAGTCGGTTACATCATCCAGAGAATGAGCCAGCCAAGCTATATCCTCCCTATCAAACGGGGTAACAAAGGTGCGATGCAACTGTGCCATAATCTGATGAGTAACACTATCCCCCTGGTGCTCCAGCTCAGTTATTTCGCCTACTTTCCCATCAACATCCTCCCAAGTATCAACCATTTCTTTTAGCTTCTGAGCTGCCTTTACCATATTCTGGGCACCCTCCTCAAAAAGGTCGAAGAACTTCTCCTCACGAGGTATAAAGGGGAACTTAAACACAAATAATTCTCCTTTGCCAACAAATTGGATTAAGAATTAGGGGGTGAGAAAGAAAAGGTTTGCTAGGCTTCTGCTTCCATATAAACTTAGAAAGCATAAAGACAAGACCAAAGACTCTTGGCAGATGCCCACAAATATAAGGCAAAACGCTCCTGTCTGGGTCAAGTCATAACCCTAGCTTAGTTCAATTTATAAGTTTACACAAGACACATATAGTTGTCAAGCTACGACTGGTTGACAGCCAGTAAAGAAGGACATAAAATTCAAAACTACAAGCAATGAAACCAGACACACAATATAGACAAAATGAGCCCCTTGAGCAACTTCCCACGACTCGTCCAGGCAACAGAGTGGTGCGGAGACGAAGAAAGCCTGAAAGAAGAATCCGCACCATCTCTCAGGGTGTCTCAAGATTGTTTAAGGGCATAGCTAGTAAATACCGGGGGATGAGATAAATGTATATCATCATAGCCGGTGGCGGAGTAGTAGGTTTCCACATAGCCTCTCTGCTGGCAGAGGAAGAGCAGAATGTAGTTGTGGTGGAACAATCTGATGAGGTACTAGACAACATCCGCCGCCAGATTGATGTCAAGACCGTTCTCGGAAATGCGGCAACACCCAAGGTTCTAAGGGAAGCAGAAGTCCAACACGCCGATTTAGTTATCGCCGTCACTAATAGTGATGAAACCAATATGCTCACCTGCTTCATAGCCAAGGAACTAGGGGCGAGCACAACAGCAGCGAGAATCCGCAACCCTGAATATTCAGGCTACTTTGTTACCGCTGGCAAGTCGCCTTCCGCCCCAAGGAAGGTAATTAGACCAAAAAGCCTGGGGATAGACATCTTCATCAACCCCGAGGTTGAAGCAGCTAAAGAAATAATGAGCATCCTGTCTAGCTTTTACTCTACTCCAATAGAGAGCTTTGCCAATGGTCTTGTTCAGATAAGGGAATTCAGGGTGGAAAAGGAGGCGATAGTAAATAAACCCCTGGGCGACATTGCTCTGCCTAAACCGTGTGTCGTTGCCGCAATTATCCGTGCCGAAGGAGTCGTTATGCCAAGCGCCGATGAGGTGATAAAACAAGACGACCACGTTTACCTAGTTGCCTTGCGAGAGTTCATGAATGAATTAGGGGAGAGCTTTGCTCAACCACAACACCCAGCCAAGAGTGTGGTCATCATGGGAGGGGGACATGTTGGCTTCCTTGTCGCTGAAGGACTGCAAGAACATCGGATTTCGGTTAAGGTCATTGAGGAAAATATAAACCGGTGCCAGGAGAACGCAGCCAAGCTGAAACAAGCGGTAGTAGTGCAAGGTGATGGCACTAACCGAGATTTTCTCATTGAGCAGGGAGTCCCCTCGGCAGATGCCTTTGTGGCTACTACTGAGAGTGATGAACTTAACATCCTCTGCGGATTATTAGCTAAGAATCTGGGAGTGGCCCGAAGTTTAATACTGATTAATAAACTGGGATATATCCCTCTAGCTGAGGCAGTTGGGGTTGATGTAGCTGCGTCACCCTCCTTGCTTACCGCTCGTAAAATCGCTCACTTTGTCCTCCATGGTGGAGCAATTTCGGCAGCCTTGCTCGGGGGTAAGCAGCTACAAGCTGTTGAATTTGTTACTAGCCCAACGGCTCATGTTGCGCAACGAAAGATTGTAGAGGCAGGCTTACCAAAAGAGGCAATAGTAGGAGCTATTACTCATAACGATAGGGTCATTATTCCCCCCGATGATAGCGTTGTCCAACCAGGAGATCACGTCATCATCATATCTCCTCTTTCGGTTACGCCTTCGGTGGAAAAGCTTTTCAAGTAAAAATAGATAATGAGAATAAAGGTTGTTCTTCATTACCTGGGGTTGTTAATAGCAATCCTGGGTGCTTTTATGCTCCTCCCCTTGGCTTGGAGCCTTTATTATAGAGAGGCCGACTACCTAGCTTTTATCATCTCAATAGGTCTCAGCGTAGTTTCAGGATTGCTACTCTGGCGGTTAACCCCGTCGGGCAAGGGAAGATTGAGCCGGCGGGAAGCAATAATGCTAGTTGCCGGCGGATGGATACTGGCCTCAGCCTTTGGCGCCCTGCCCTATGAATTGGCAGGGACATTTCAAAATTACCTAAATGCCTATTTTGAGGCGATGTCGGGCTTTACCACCACCGGGGCGACACTACTCGCCGATATTGAGAGCCAG
>DAOVUZ010000037.1 GCA_030632305.1 Dehalococcoidales bacterium
AGTGGACTTGCTGATTTTAAAAGTGCTTGTTTTGGCAGCCGGGGTTCTAGCCCTAGGTTTCGTTGGTTACCTGATGCGCACTATATTGCGTGAGAGTGAAGGCACTGAGAAAATGCAGGAGATTTCTCTTGCCATTCGACAGGGAGCCACAGCTTTCCTCCGCCGTGAGTTTATGACCCTGGGTATCTTCACCGTGGTAATATTTATAGCCCTAGCTTTCTTCATAGAACCCAAACCTCTGGTAGCCATAGCCTATGTCATTGGCACTTTAACCTCAGCTCTGGCTGGTTTTCTAGGGATGAGCATTGCCACTCGAGCCAATGCCAGAACAGCTAATGCTGCCATTAGCAGTTGGGCTAAAGGACTAAAAATTGCCTTCTCCAGTGGAGCGGTAATGGGCTTTTGTGTTGTTGGTTTAGGCTTACTGGGGCTATCTATCATATCCTTCTTCTGGGAAGACCCTCATGTGTGGTTAGGTTTTGCCTTCGGGGCCTCTTCAGTAGCACTATTCCTGAGAGCTGGCGGTGGTATATTTACTAAGAGTGCTGATGTAGGGGCTGACTTAGTTGGCAAGGTTGAGAAGGGAATACCAGAGGATGACCCCCGGAACCCAGCCGTAATTGCCGACAATGTCGGCGACAATGTCGGTGATATAGCTGGAATGGGCTCTGACCTATATGAATCCTATGTCTCCGCTATCGCCGCATCAATGGTGTTAGGAGTGCTCGTCCTGGATATAAAAGGAATGATGCTACCCCTTCTGCTTGGTGCTCTGGGCATAGTAGTTTCTATTATCGGTGCCCTCTGTGTCAGACCTCGGGATATTGAAGGCGGCTTTGAAAGGCAGGTAGCTAAGGCACATGCCACGATGAATACCGGGGTATATGTCAGTAATATCCTGATGATAATAGCCAGCTTCTTTATCATAAGAGGTTACGTGGGTGACTTGAGATTATTCTGGGCTCTAGTATCGGGCTTAATCTGCGGTTTCCTGATTGGACAGCTAACTGAATACTACACCTCGGCGGAACGCGGTCCGGCGAAGAAAATAGCTAAAGCGGCTCAAACCGGCGCTGCTGTTACTGTCATCGAGGGATTAGCTACTGGCATGATAAGCACCGTTGGGCCAGTATTACTGGTGGCTATTACCACCGTGCTCGCCTATATTTTTGGTGGACTGTTGGGCATAGGTATAGCGGCTATGGGCATGCTTATCAACCTGGGAATGCTGTTATCTATGGACTGTTATGGACCGATAGCTGACAATGCTGCCGGCATTGCTGAGATGGCGGGACTGGGCGGAGAAGTTAGAGAGCGTTGTGAAGCCCTGGATGCTGTCGGTAACACCACAGCGGCAACAGGTAAAGGTTTTGCTATCGGTTCAGCCGCCTTAGCCTCCCTAGCCTGGTTAGCCACCTACTTTGGAGTAGCCAGCAACATTGACCTAGCTAAATTAGGCCTGGACAATGTGGCTGTAATTTCTGGCTTGCTTATTGGTGGCGTATTAACCTTCATCTTCAGTTCCCTGGCAATGAAAGGCGTCGGTGATGGCGCCTTTGAGATTGTCAACGAGGTCAGGAGACAGTTCCGAGAAATTAAAGGATTGATGGAAGGCACGGCTAAGCCTGATTATGTAAGCTGTGTTGATATCGCTACCAAGAGGGCGTTAAGCTCAATGCTGGTTCCTGGAATACTGGTGCTTGTCATACCTCTTGTCATCGGTTTCACCCTGGGCCCTGAAGCAGTAGCCGGCCTACTGGTTGGAGCATTACTGACCGGGTTTATGCTGGCGGTAATGATGGCTAATTCTGGCGGCGCCTGGGACAATGCCAAGAAGTATATTGAGGCGGGTAACCTTGGTGGTAAGGGGAGTGAGGCTCACAAGGCAGCCGTCATCGGCGACACCGTGGGTGACCCGTTTAAGGATACGGCTGGACCTTCACTAAATATCCTGATTAAGCTAGTTGGTAAGGTAGCTGTAATTTTCGGACCCCTGTTTGTAACCCTAATTGTGCTGTAAACTTCAGCTTTACAATGCTTGATATTTTCAGCTACAATTCATACCAAACGCATATTATGTCAAAAGCAAGGCAGCAATTAGTTTTCTACCAGAGGTCTAAGGAGGGTAGCGGTGACTGAGCAAGCACCAAAAAAGGTTGACATGGAAAAGGTTGTCTCCCTGTGCCGGCGGCGGGGTTTCATTTTCCCCAGCAGTGAAATCTACGGCGGTCTGTCAAGTTGCTGGGATTATGGACCCCTGGGGGTAGAACTGAAGCGGAATATTAAAGACGCCTGGTGGCGAGCTATGGTTCAGGAGCGCGACGATATGGTGGGTCTGGATGCCAGTATTATGATGCACCCCCAGACCTGGGCTGCCAGTGGACACCTTGAGGGGTTTGTTGACCCGCTGGTAGAGTGTAAGAGCTGTCACCGCAGATGGCGCAGTGATGATTTAGAGGGTGACAATTGCCCCTCCTGCGGCGGCGAATTAACCGAGTCTCGCCTGTTTAATTTAATGTTCAAGACCTTTATGGGTCCTGTGGAGGAAGAAGCCAGCGTAGTTTATTTGCGTCCTGAGACAGCCCAGGGTATATTTGTTAACTTTCAGAATGTACTTAATACCACCAGAAGGAGGCTGCCCTTCGGAATCGCCCAGGTAGGTAAAGCCTTCCGAAACGAGATTACCACCGGCAATTTCATCTTCCGCAGTCGGGAATTTGAGCAGATGGAAATCGAGTTCTTTGTTAAGCCGGGAACCGACCAGGAATGGTTTAACTACTGGATTGAGGAACGCCTCAACTGGTATGTGAAGTTAGGCATAAAGAGAGCAAATCTCAAGCTGCGGCAACACGGCAAAGAGGAACTGGCGCACTATGCCCGCGATTGCTACGACATTAATTACCTGTTCCCTATGGGATGGTCTGAGCTGGAAGGCATCGCCAATCGGGGTGACTTTGACCTGGTTCAGCACGCCAGCTTCAGTGGCAAGAGCATGGACTACTTTGATGATGAGACCAAGGAGCATTTTATCCCCTATATAATTGAGCCATCAGCCGGGGTGGACCGCTCCGTTCTGGCTTTTCTGTGCGATGCCTACGATGAAGAACCAGACGAAGACGAAATACGGGTGCTACTCCACCTCCATCCCAGTCTGGCTCCGATTAAAGTAGCGGTATTACCGCTAAGCAGGCGGGAGAAGCTGGCTGGTGTAGCCAAACAGATATATGCTGACCTGCGCCAGTGCTGGATGGTAAGCTATGACGATGCTCAGAGTATCGGTCGTCGCTACCGGCGACAGGATGAGATTGGCACCCCGTTCTGTGTCACCGTTGACTTCCAGTCGCTAGAGGATGAGCAAGTTACGATTCGGGAACGAGATACCATGAATCAGATACGAGTCCCCATCAGCGAGCTGAAGAAGATATTACAAGCCAAACTTAAAGGCGAATCTCTATTCGTCCTACCCCCCGGCGGAATGATATGGAAGGTGGAAAGGGAGGAAGGGGGATAAAGGGGGAGAGGTTGAAAATCCTCCACTTTGCCGACCTTCACCTCGGTGTGGAAAGCTATGGGCGTATTGACCCGGCTACCGGGTTATCGTCGCGCTTCCTTGATTTTCTATCTGCCCTTGACCAGGTGGTAGACTATGCCGTGGAAAACAAGGTAGACCTTGTCCTCTTCTGCGGCGATGCCTACAAGAGTCGTGAGCCGAGCCAGACCCAGCAACGAGAGTTTGCCAAGCGCATAAACCGGTTGTCTACCAGCAATATCCCCGTCTTCCTCCTCATCGGTAATCACGACCTGCCCAACGCTATCGGCAGGGCTACCACCACCGAAATATTCGATACGCTGGCGGTTAAAAATGTTTATGTCTCTAACCACCCCGAAATTTACCGCATCCCCACCAGTAGCGGCATGGCTCAAATAGCCTCTTTACCCTGGCTAAGACGCAGTGGTCTATTGAGCAAAGAAGAGACTAAAAATCTTAACTTCGAGCAGATTAATCAGAGATTACAGCAGGTGTTAACACTTAAAATCAGTGACCTGGCTCAGAAGCTCGACCCGGCATTACCCTCCATATTAGCGGCTCATGTCTGGGTCTCCGGAGCTAAAGTAGGCTCGGAGAGTCTAATGACCATAGGACAGGAGCATGTATTGCTGGTGAGTAATGTCGCCCATCCTGCTTTTGACTACATCGCCCTGGGTCATATTCATAAGCGCCAGGTCTTGTCGGATAATCCCCCGGTAGTCTATTCCGGCAGCCTGGAAAGGCTGGACTTCAGTGAAGAAGAGGATGAAAAAGGGTTCTATGTGGTAGAAATTGAGCCTGATTTGGAAACAGGTAAGAGGCAGGTCTCCTTTGACTTCCACCCGGTAAGCGGGCGCCGCTTTGTCACCATTAACATCAATGTTGAGCCGCAGGACACCGACCCGACATCAACCGTGCTCAGGGCTATTGGTGAGCAGGAAGATAAGGTGAGCGATGCCATAGTCCGACTGAATATTAGCCTGCCCGCCGAGATTGAAGGTCAGCTTAGAGATAATGACATCAGGGATGCGGTCAAAGAGGCTCACTACTTTACCGTTGCCAAGGATATAGAGCGGGAGACCCGCCTCAGACTGGGGCAGTGGACTGCCGAGGAAATAACACCCCTTGACGCATTAAGAACCTACCTGGAATCAAAGAAGGTATCTCCAGAACGAACCAAAATCCTGCTTGAGTATGGGGAGAGGATGATAAGGGAGCGGGAGACTAGGGAGGGGTAAAAGTAACCATTTAACAAAGGAGGTAGTTATATGACACCGTCAAAATCATCTAGTAAAGAGCCTCAAATCCTGAAAATGCCACCGCAAAAGATGGCAGCAGTTCATGGCAAGGGTGCCCCGGATAAGGTCTTCCCCGAACTCATGGCGGCTCTCTACAGTTCGGTTTATACGTTGAAGTTTGACCTCAAGAAGAAGGGGCTGCCTACCTTCAAGGTTACTGGACTCCGTGCCCGCTACCCCGATTCCTACCTTGTCCCTAGGGAAGAATGGACTCACATTATCGGTTTACCTATCCCTGAAGACACCACTTCCCTACCCCAGAAGGTCCCCAGCATTGAGGTCAAGATTGAAATCTGGGAGTATAGCACGGTGGCCCAGATTCTTCACCTTGGAGCTTATGACCAAGAGCAACCCACTATTGAGCGCCTGCATAAGTTCATTGAAGAAAACGGCTACCAAATAGCCGGCATACACGAAGAGGAATACCTGACCACGCCTGATGCCAAAGTGATGAAGACTATTATCAGGTATGCGGTGAAGAAGAAGTAGGCAGGTGACTTAATTTCAGTGCCGCTCCCGCGCCCGCCACTGCTTGAGGTATCGGATTACTTCGTCATCAGTGAGGTCGTACCACTGGCGATAAAAATCAGCTACAGCAAATATCGGCATGAAGCCGGTAGTGCAGATTATTACTTTGTCGGCAACCTTTTCTACTTGCTTCACCGCCAGTGCCGAAGCACAGGGTACCGCGACCACTATCTCCCTCGGTCGACGACGGCGGACTGATTCCACCGCCGCCCTCATGGTGATGCCTGAAGCCAGTCCATCATCTATGATTATCACTGTCTTGCCAGTTACGGTAACCAGTGGGCGGTCTCCTTCATAAAGTAGGCACCGCCGTTTAATCTCAGCCCTGACCTTGGTTGCCTCATACTCTATCTGCTGTCGGCTCAAACCCACCCTTTTGGCTATTTCTTCATTAAGGATAATTGTTCCATCGTCAGCACAGGCACCGAAGCCAGCTTCAGGGGTAAGCGGCAGAGGAATTTTACGGCAAATAACCAGGTCGAGGCCAGCTTTGAGGGCACCGGCTACTTCCACCGCTACCGGTACTCCTCCGTTAGGGATGGCAAGCACGATAACTGACTGCCCGTTATACTCGCTCAGCTTGGCGGCTAGCTGTCTACCGGCATCGTGTCGGTTCTCAAAGATAACTTCTCCTCTGCCGATATTCATATTGCTTTCTCCCTTTAATTATTGCCGATTAGCCTGCAGCCAAAATTATCTAAGTTTGATGTTTTTGCTTAATCAGTTTGAACTCGTTTACATCTACCAGCCCAAGGTCGGTTAGCCTGAGTTCAGGGATTACGGGTAGAGCTAAAAAGGAAAGACTGGCAAAGGGGGAAGCCAGGGTGGTGCCTAAATCCTTGGCTAGTCGCTCAAGCTCCTCCAGTTTACTCACCACTACCTCTAGCGGTTCATCAGACAGGAGTCCAGCGATAGGCAAAGCTAAACTGGCTAATACCCTGCCCTGAGCGGCAACTACCAGACCACCCTCAAGCCGCTCGATTTCTTTAATGGCAGTAAATATGTCTTCATCATTAGTCCCGACGGCAATAATATTGTGAGAATCATGTGCAATAGATGAAGCCAGAGCCCCTCGCTTCAAGTCAAATCCATTGACCAGCCCCAGGCCGATATTGCCTGTAGCCTTATGCCTCTCCACCACCACCAGTTTTAGAATATCCCTGATAGTATCTTGCCCAATAACACCGCTGGTAACCTTGACCTTTTCCACCCTTTTCCTGGTAATTATCTGACCAGGGACAACCTCAATAACCAGCTCAGTTTCTCCTGAAGCCGGGAGCCTTAATGCCTCTATACTGAATGGCTTAATATTTACGGTGCTGGTTGGTCCTTTCCTGCCGACTTGATATGATGGGAATAATGTTTTTCCTTCCCTGGCTACCAGGCGACCCTGGTAAAAGACCATATCTATTTGCAGGCGGGATAAGTCACTAATCGCAACCAGATTAGCCAGGTAGCCGGGAGCTACTGCCCCGAGCCGATTCAGCCTGAAATACTCAGCGGTATTGATGGTAGCCATCTGAATTGCCCGCACCGGCTCAAGCCCACTCTTTATTGCCTTACGCACCACAGCATCAATATCACCATCCCGGAGCAGGTCAACACAACTACGGTCATCAACCACGAACATACACCTTTTATAGGTTTTATCCGTTACTAGGGGCAGTAAGGCATCCAAGTTTTTCTCTGAAGAACCCTCTCTAATCATGACCATCATGCCCTGTCTCAGCTTGTCTCTAGCCTCCTCCAGAGAAACCGATTCATGGTCGGAAAGTATGCCGGCAGCAATGTAAGCACTGAGGTCTTTACCACGAACACCGGGGGCATGACCATCAACAACCTTTCCTGTGGCCAGGCTAATTTTACTCAGCACATTGCTATCACCACCAAGCACACCGGGGAAATTCATTACCTCGCCCAGTCCGATACAGTCTTTCCATCTGAGAACCTGACG
>DAOVUZ010000043.1 GCA_030632305.1 Dehalococcoidales bacterium
GGTAACGACAAAGCGAATCACCCCCACTGAGATACATGTCAGGCTCCATATCAAAGCCACTGCAGCCATCACCTGAAGCGAAGCGCCAATTGTCTCCGGTGACAGCGGGTAATGGTTATCACCCAATTTGTAGTGTCCTATCTTTTCTAGCTGCACCCCAAGGCCGCCGGCAGCAGCGCTCATCGCCCATCCAGCATTGGGGCTTTGTGTCTTATTGTGGTCACGAAGCATAACTCGCCACGCCCCTGAAACGTCCTTTTTACATAGCCAGGCGGCTATAACTATCATCAAGGCGGTGAACCTTGCCGGGAGAAAATTAACCACGTCATCCAGCCTGGCAGCAAACTTACCTAGATATTCCCATTGCCCATGATAACCTATCATAGTATCAAGTGTATTGACCATCCTGTAGGCTGTAGCTCCAGGCACACCCAGGAGAAGAAAGTAAAATAGGGGAGCCACAAAGCTGTCACAGGTGCTCTCAGCCACTGATTCCACAGCAGCTGATACTAATAGTGGCTTGGGCAGATTCTTGGTATCACGACTGACTAATGAGCGCAGGGCAAAGCGTGCTTCATCCAGCTCCTCATTCAGCAGAAGCCTTTTGACCTTAAGCGCCGCTTGTTGCAGTTCCCTTAAACTAAAGGTGGATTTGAGGAGCATTCCTCCGATAATTATATAGGCGATAAAGTTAAGGTTCTTTAGATAGAAGAGTATAAAATAGGTCGGAGCGACGAATAATCCTGTAGCGACCAGGGTTATCCCCACCCCATAGATAAACTGAACCAGAGGACGGTGGTTAATACTGCCCCTCCCCAGAAAGGCAATAACCTTCCCCATCCATACCACAGGGTGGATGGCACGGGGTGGTTCACCCAGGGCCAGGTCGATAGCCAGTGCCAGAGACAGTATTATCAAAATATCCATGCCCTTTTAATCCTGAACCTACCAATGATGATGCTCTTGCTTGTAATCAGCCGTTTAGAACCCCAGCTTGGATAGTGGCGTTGAGCCCCTTTTTAATGGCATCCATCAGCAGTGTTGCTAATCTAATTTCCCTCCACTTTAAGCAGGCTCAATATACCATGGCATCGGCACGAAACGCCAATGGCTAACGAATAGGGTGGGGTGAGGCTTGCCAGATACTTTAATGTCTTTTTAACCTTTGCCCCCGCTACTCCTCCCACCCCATCAAATTGACGGCTGATAAAGATTTTATGGTAATCTACTGCCTCGGAGACTGAGAATTCAAGAAGTCCATACATGGGAGCAGGCTTCTTGCGTTTGGTCACCGGGCATATCCCGAATTGAGAACAGTCTGTCTTGCACCTTAGCCCCTTCTCCATATAGCTTGATATGAGAATCCCGGACTTCTCATCTGCGCTCAGGACCAATCTGTGGGGTAAACCGGCTAGAACCTCGGTCAATAAATCTCCACCACTAGCCACTTTAAGCCCTTTTGCCCTTAACCAGCTATTGATAAATTTACCCAGTGAATGCCCCGGGGCAGCAGGGATAATCCACTTCGGCGTCTCTCCTTCCAGGATGCCGGACAGGATTTCTGTTGCATCACCAACGATGAGCGATACTTGCCCCGCTTTTATAGTTCCTGGTTCGGTCAATACAACATTGGCTATTTCCCTGGCGGCGCAATCTGGATTTGTATCTATTATCAGTGTCCTGGCCTTACATTCCCTGCCCAGCCTTGCCGCTTTGGTCCCGAAGTAGCCTCCACCAAGACATACTAAGAGGTCTCCTTCCTTGATAACGACATGTTTCCCCATTATTCTCCTCTTCTAAAAAGGAAAACCCCCCTCATTCCTGAGAACAAGGAGGTTTTTACATACCGTTTTAGTAAATAAATAAACCTCACCCCCTTGCTCCGCGGAGGTTTAAGGCTACTGGAGGTCGGTGTTCTGACTTCTGATAGAATGTAACTACCAGTCACAGCAGGCGGTACTGTGTCGGATTTGCACCGACTTGCTCCCCGATTCTGCCTGAACTCGGTTCGGCCTCCTCCAGGTTACCTATTCAATTTTACTTACATATAATACAGGAAATTGGAGAAAAAAGCAAGCTTATTCCCCGTCTCCTTGGTAAAAAGATGTTTTATTCCTCTTCAAGAAGCCTTCTGACCCACAGCCTGGGTGAGGCGGAAGTAACCTGCCTCAAGGTTTCCAGCTTATCTCTAATATCTTTAGCTACCTCCATATTGGTGACAAGCTGGTTGAGCCTGGATTGGTCAAGGCTCAACACCCGTTCCCATAGCCCCTCAGGCTCAAGTAGTGCCCTGACCTCGTCCTCGCTAAAGCCTGTCCTCTCCATCAGCTTACAGGTAATAGCGTGCTCCCTGCCGTAAACTCGGTTTAATCCCTCGGCCTGGCAGAAATCAATAACCATCTGCTTTATCTCTTCAAACTTCAACTGGAGCTCTTTTATCTGATTCTGTAATGAGACATACTGCTCAACAGCATCAGCTGCTACCATCCCCTGCCAGATACCAGTCTCCCTTGGCTCAGCCGCAATTTCTGCATACTTGTGCTTATAGTATGGGCAGTGCTCAGGGAAGTCACAGGGGCAATACTGGTTCTCGGTAGCCGGGAATCTTTCTTCACCAATATCATCAGCTATCTTTAACACCAGCTGTCTTGCTTGGTCAAGTTGTGCCTTATGCCTTGATTGACAACTGAATGGCGTGTTTGACCTGAGGTGATACAGGGTAAGCCTGTCTACAGGAAGGTGCCAGGTCTGCTCTGCCGCCAATTGATACAGGGTCAACTGGAGGTCTTTGTCTAAATTGTCGGTGGTAAATAGTTCTTTACTCGTCTTATAGTCGACAATGGATAACCCACCGCTATCCAGCTTATCTACCCTGTCAATATATCCGGTCAGTTTTATTCCTTCAATATCAATATAAAACCTTCGTTCAACGGCAACTGGCATCCTGAAATCGGTGGTGTGAATCTCCCAGAACTTGGACAGTATTTCCTTACCGTAAGCCTTATATTTTGCTTCTTCCTCTGCTGATTCATACCCTACACCAAGCCAGTTTCGCTCATAAAACTCCAGTAGCTCCTCCAGTGATGGTGGTGGAGGTACATTTACCTTAAAGAGGTATTCGGCACAGGTGTGCATGGTTAAGCCAAAGCTAAAATACCACTTATCCTTTGGTTTTAGCCCGTCAATGTACTGAAGTTTATAACATAACGGGCAGGACTGATACAGAGAAATCTGGGTATAGCTTAGTGGCTTCATTGCTCCCCCCTTGATAAGTATTTCAGGCTGGTGTTATCTAATACCCATTATAGAATATTTTTAACCCTAAGGTAATATGCCGGTAATAGTCAGTGGCAACTTGATATTTCGGGTTGAGTTAGCTAGTATTGAAGCTAATTACTAAGGATGGATGATGGAACCTATATCATTTTTTGTCGCTTTCAGTGCTGGGGTGCTATCCTTTGTGTCACCCTGTGTGCTGCCTCTGGTACCAGTATATCTTGCCAGCCTGTGTGGGCTTGAAATACTTGAGTCTAGAGCTGGTAGAAGCCGCATCTCGGTATTCCTTCATTCCCTCAGCTTTGTCGGCGGGTTTTCTATAATCTTTGTTACTCTGGGAGCGATTGCCGGGCTAACTGGATTTGCCATCAGCCCCAATCAAGCACTACTCAATAAAATAGCTGGCAGCTTGCTGATAGCCTTCGGGCTGTTTATGTTGGCTGCACTGAAGGTGCCGTGGTTGAATTATGAGAAGCGTCTAACCCCATCTCTGGGTCATGTCACCGGTTACCTGCGTTCCTTCCTCATCGGAGCCATCTTCTGCCTGGCCTGGACAGCCTGCGTTGGCCCCATATTAGGAGGTGTTCTGGCTCTTGCCTTGGATTCGGCAACAGCGTGGCAGGGGGCTTACCTGCTGGCTGTCTATTCCCTGGGATTGGGAATCCCCTTTCTGATTATAGGCGCCGCCTTTGATTCTATTGCTCCAATACTGAAACGCATCCATCGCTATTCTAACTTAGTCTACATTATTAGCGGCTTGTTGCTCATAGCTATAGGTGTGCTTATTCTGACCAATAATCTGACCTGGCTTTCCTCGCTCACTGCGTAAAATTCACCAGGAGGCAATTATGAAGATACTAACCGCAATACTAGGGCTTATATTGACCACAGTGCTGTTAGTAGCCGGCTGCTCGGCTCAGGGTTCCCAGGTAGGTGAGCTGGCACCCGATTTTCAGCTCCCTGATCTGGATGGACAATCTATCTCCCTTAGCGACTTCCGTGGTGAGCCGGTATTAATCAACTTCTGGGCTTCCTGGTGTGGGCCCTGTCGCTACGAGATGCCCTTTATACAGGAGGTATATGAGGAATGGTCAGCCCGCGGGCTGGTGGTGCTGGCTATTAACAAGGGTGAAAGCCTGTCTACGGCAAAGGATTTTATACAGAGTGGTAATTATTCTTTCCCGGTGCTACTTGACATCAACCAGTATGTAGCCCTAGAGTATAACGTCTGGGGTCTCCCGACTACCTTCTTCATTGATAAAGAGGGCATGATTCAAGCAATTAAAGTAGGTCCTTTCTTAAGCAAGGCGGAAATAGAAATGAGGCTGAGTGAGATTATTCCATAGCTGACACAAGCGGAGAGGAGGCTAGATATGGATGATATTTTGGGTGAAGCTTATGCCATAGCCCAGTGCAAGGACTGCCCGTGGTATAAATCCTGTGTAATGCCGATGAGGTTTACTGCTGAGGATATCCGCCGACAGCTTGAGTCGTCAGCACCGGGAGTAAATATTCCGGGACAGGCCGACCTCGGCATACAAAACCTTCTGTCCAGCATGGCAACTGCCGCCCAGAACTCGTTGCTGGAAGGCTGTCCTGTCTTCATTAACCGCTTGCGCTCAAGTTCCGAGCTTTCCCAGCGGCTGAAGGAATTGATGCAAAACTGGGGCAAAGAAGAATAGGAACCTGGGAATCTAAAAGATTAAGGACTCCAAAGAAATAAACAAACCGATAGTTATTATTATTGCCACTAACCAGACCTTCTTATCCCAGCTCATAATCTTGGCTCCATCTAGTGGTCCAAATGGAATCAGGTTAAACAAGGCTAGCCAGGTGTTGATTCGTGCTCCCAGAGAGAAAACAAGAGAAGGGTAGAGCCCGTTTAGTAACATAAAAACTATTGCCAGGCAGATGTTCATTGATGGTCCGGCTATTGAGATGATACCTAACCTTTGCTTGTTTAAGGTAGGTCTTCCCTCTAGGTCAACCCCAGTATGAATCATAACTGCACCGGGAGCAGCGAATACAAAGCCAAAGAAGGAGCACATGATAGCCACGACCAGGCCCGTGGTCCACATCTTATACTCGGCGAAGCAGCCGAACCTTCGGGCAACAAAACGGTGTCCCAGCTCGTGGAGAACAAAGCCTGCCGAAACCCCAACTAGGGCTCTGAGAAACATGCTGATTAGTCTACCTGGGTTAGAAAGGGCTTCAAAACCATTTGAAAAAAGGATGCCGAAGGCCAGTGCCAGGAGAAGTGCCGATACAACCAGGTCTCTTAACTCTCTTGTTTTCATCAGTATAGGGTCTTTACAGGTTCTATGGTATCTGCTACATTATACTTAAAGCGAGGGCGGATAGTTCAGCGGTAGAACGCCATCCTGATAAGATGGAAGTCGTAGGTCCGATTCCTACTCCGCCCACCACCAGTAAAGCTTCAAATCTACTTCATCCTTTTCCACTGTTATCAGGGCTGGGCTCCAACCA
>DAOVUZ010000074.1 GCA_030632305.1 Dehalococcoidales bacterium
AATGCTGATTTTGATGGTGACCAGATGGCAGTCCATGTCCCACTGTCTAAAGCTGCAATCAAAGGGGCTAGGGAGTTGATGCTCAGCATCTATAACATGCTTCTACCAAGCTGCGGTGAGCCAATAGTAACCCCAACCCTGGATATAGTTCTCGGTTGCTACTACCTGACCACAATCAGGCCCGGGTCTAAGGGGGAGGGCACAATCTTCGGCAGCTTTGAAGAGGCAAAACTCGCCTATGAACTTGGTGCTATCACCCTCAGCACCGAGATTGAGGTCAGGGACCAGCAAAGAGGTGGGCAAAGGATTAAAACTAGTGCTGGTCGCATCATCTTTAATAATGTTTTGCCCCCGGAGCTAGGCTTCTTAAACAAAGTAATGGATAAGTCGAGCTTAAAGCAGATAGTAACCGATTGCTATAAACTACTAAGTCCTGAAGATACGGCTGCGGTACTGGACAACCTCAAACAGCTAGGCTTCCACTATGCCACCAAATCGGGAACTACCATTGCTATGAGCGATATTGAGGTTCCTCAGAGCAAGGCAAAACTATTAGAAAAGGCGGAGGAAAGGATTATCACTATTGAAAATCAGTTCAACCACGGCTTAATCACCGAGGATGAAAGATATAGTGGCGCTATAGGAGTATGGATTGAAACTACTGACAAGATTACTGATACCATCGCCCACACTCTTGACCGCTATGGGGGCATCTACATGATGGCAACATCAGGGGCAAAGGGAAATATTTCCCAAATTTCACAGATGGCAGGTATGCGGGGTTTGATGACTGACCCCTCAGGTAAGATAATTGACTTCCCAATCAAGTCGAGCCTCCGTGAAGGACACACTGTCCTGGAATACTTCATCTCTACCCATGGTGCCCGCAAGGGATTAGCTGATACTGCTCTGAGGACATCAGACAGCGGTTACCTTACCCGACGCCTCATTGATGTTGCCCAGGATGTTATCATTCTCCAGAAGGACTGCGGCACTACCGCCGGTATATGGATATCAGAACAACAAGAAGGCGAAATGTTACGATAACTTGCCGAGCGAGTAACAGGTCAGTTGGCTGCCAGCAAAGTGGTTAATCCTCAAACTGGGGAAACCATCGTTAACCAAAATGAGGAAATTGATGAACAGAAAGTTAAAGAAATTACTGATGCTGGGATAACCAAGGTCTATGTCAGGTCTCCCCTTACCTGCCAGGCAAGACGAGGCCTATGCCAGCATTGCTACGGCAGAGACCTCGCCCGCGGGCATCTGGTTGACCTTAAAACAGCGGCAGGCATAATTGCCGCCCAGAGCATTGGCGAACCAGGTACCCAGCTTACTCTACGCACCTTTCATACTGGTGGCGTAGTCGGGCTTGATATCACCAGCGGTCTGCCCCGGGTAGAAGAACTCTTTGAGGTAAGAGTACCTAAAAGTCAGGCAATTATCTCAGAAATAGATGGTGTGGCTGAGGTGATTCATAATGAAGAGGGAGAAAGGATTAAGGTCACTAGCTCCGAGACATACCGTGATGAATATTCACTGCCCCCTGACTTTAGAGTCATGGTAGACAATGGTCAATGGGTAGATAGAGGAGCTATGCTAGCCTGCCCAGCCACAGAGGTTGAAGCTACACCACTGTCAGTTGACCTGACCACTGAAACTCAACCTATCCTGTCTCGTGTTGCCGGTGAGGTAATTATTGAAGATGGACAGCTATCTATCAGCTATGAAGAAAAAGAGGAGCGAGAATACCCTATTCCGGCTACCGCCCATATTCGCGTCCAAACTGAAGACCAAATAAAGGCAGGGCAGCAACTTAGTGACGGCTCCATCAACCCGCAGGACATACTGCGTATTTTGGGCAAGGAGGCAGTCCAGCAATACCTCTTAGAAGAAGTGCAAAAAGTATACCGCTCCCAGGGAGTAAACATAAACGACAAGCATATTGAAGTTATCGTCCGTCAGTTACTGGCCAAGGTTCGTATTGATTCCTCAGGCGATGCTGACCTGGTACCCGGGGAGCTACTAGACAGGTTCCGCTACGAGGACATTAATGCTAAGGTACTGGCTGAAGGGGGTGAGCCAGCCACCGCCCACACGGTATTAATAGGTATAACTAGAGCTTCGCTGAACACTGATAGCTGGTTGGCAGCAGCCTCCTTCCAAGAGACTACCAAAGTGCTTGCCGAAGCCGCAGTCTATGGCAAGATAGATAGGCTGGTCGGGCTTAAGGAAAATGTAATTATTGGTAAGTTGATTCCAGCCTGCTACTCAGCTTCCACAGAGGAGCCAACATTAGTAGCTGGCGAAGAAGAGGAAGCACTAGAGCTGATGGCAGACGAAGGGCACGGAGAAATACCAAACATTGCAACTGATGAAGACCTTGAAAAGGCATCAGATATGCTAACTCCAGAAGAACCCGAGGAAAAAACGAGCTTGCCAGCTGAAGAGGATGGGATTGAGGGAAAACCAGAGGAAGCATCAGACATATTAACTACCGAAGAACTCGAAAATATACCAAACTTGGCAATCGATGAGGAAGAAGACAAGGAATAACCAGCCACATAGATTTCTTACCCGGGCATTTCAAAGAAAATAGAAGAGGGGCTTCCCTCTCTCTTGTTACCTTTCTCCCCTTCTTTAAGGGGACTGAGGGGGTGAGATAAAATAGCTCGCATTATATCGGGTAAACCCACCACTGAAGACATATCACTTGATACTAGCCTCCGACCGCGGCGGTTTGATGACTTTATCGGGCAGACCAGAATCAAGGACAATTTGACCATAGCTATCACTGCTGCCAAAGGCAGGGACGAGGCGCCAGACCATATACTACTCTATGGACCACCCGGTCTGGGCAAGACCACCCTGGCTTATATCATAGCTGCTGAGATGGGAGTTAACATCAGGATTACCTCAGGCCCGGCAATAGAGCGCACCGGAGACCTGGCAGCTATCTTAACCAACCTCCGTAGTCAGGATATACTCTTTATCGATGAAATCCACCGCCTCAATCGGGCAGTAGAGGAAGTGTTATACCCGGCTATGGAAGACCTCGCCCTGAACATTATCATTGGCAAGGGCCCCGGTGCCAAAAGCCTGCGACTAAACCTACCCGCCTTCACCCTGATTGGTGCCACTACCCGCTTTGCCCTGCTCAGCCCACCCCTCCGAGACCGGTTTGGCGCCGTTTACCGCCTCGATTTCTACGACCAGACATCTATAGAAACAATCCTCAACCGTTCCGCCCGTATCCTAAAGGTAAAAGCCGAGGCAGGGGGACTGAGGGAGATAGCCCGTCGGGCAAGAGGTACTCCCCGCGTGGCTAACCGGCTGCTCAAACGGGTCAGGGACTATGCTCAAGTGATGGCAGATGGCATAGCCACCCAATCAGTTGCCGTTGAGGCACTATCCAAGCTTGAAGTTGACCATATAGGCTTGGATGAGATAGACCGCAAGGTGCTACACACTATCATTGACAAGTTTAATGGCGGCCCGGTAGGACTGGAGACTATCGCTGCCGCCATCAGCGAGGAGGCGGATACCATTATGGATGTCTACGAGCCCTACCTTTTGCAGCTGGGCTTTCTGGAGCGAACCCCTCGCGGCCGATTAGCCACCCAGCTGGCTTATAAGCACCTCGGCCTGCCCTATAATAAACAGAAACCTTCTCGACCAACCCTATTTTAACCTATATCTAGCCGAGTTGCGCCACCCATAGGCATGTCGTTGCTGCACCTGCTCACAAGACCTACTAAGAGCCTCTTCCCTTATCTCCTGCCGTGCCTGCTCAAAGGCGTCGGTCAGGTCTTCCTGGGAAATGCCCAAAATCTGGGCAACTCTGGCTGGAATACACTTAGCCCCTGCTTCTGGCGGTGGTGTAGCTTCTCCCTCCGCCATCACCGTGGCTGCGCTACCCACTGTCAGCACCACTACCACCGCCAATACTGAAATGATAACCTTGCTTCTTCGGGACATAACTATTCACCTCTTTTGATAATACCCTATTTCACGATGGCATAGGCTACCCGAACAGTGAGGCTGACCTCCACCTCCCCGGGGCTGATTATTGTTACCGCTGATACTGCTTCAGCCATCCTGATAGTGGGTGGAACCTGGATGCCTTCAGAGATATAGGTTGCCTTACCCAAAGTGACCCCAGCCAGTTCAGCCAGTTGCTCTGCTTTAGCGTTGGCATCAGCCATCGCCTCTTGCCTGGCTTGCTCATAGTAGGCTGATGGGTCATCTACAGAAAAACCTATGCTATCTATTCGGGTGAGGTCTCCCCCAGCCTCAGCCACAGCGTCAATGATGGCGCCAGCCTTATCTATATCCCTTATCTTGGTAGTTGCCATATTGGTTACCCGATAGCCAACCACAACCTGTTCTTCATCTACCCACCTCGTTATCTGGCGAATGCTGAAGTATTGGGTTTGAATATCGTTCTCTGCCACACCGTTG
>DAOVUZ010000023.1 GCA_030632305.1 Dehalococcoidales bacterium
ACTATCTCGCCAATCACAATATCGTGGAGAAAACCAGTATTCCCCAGGAGGTCGCTTAACCTCAGTATCACCGGTGCCCACAGATTGTTAAATAAAGGGTCAAGCACATAACCAATCAGACTCTCAGCGATAAAACGAACTACAAGAAAAGCAACTGAGAGAACCCCAACAGCAATAATTATCCCGGTTAGCGGCTTGACACTGGCATCCGCCAGTCGCTCCAGCCGGGTATGATGGCGATGAGTAATGGACTGAACCTGGTCTATGATGTCGCCTATAGCAGTCCAGCGCTCATCATGACTACGGAGAGGAACATCGGGCGAGGTAGCCTTATCCATACATTTCACTAGCTCACTTATCCCCTGCCCGGTTACAGCTACAGTAGGAACCACCGGCACCCCCAGTAACTCCTCCAGCCGACTCAAATTGATATGTATTCCTCGATGCCCGGTATCATCCCATATATTTAGAGCTACTACTACCGGGATTTCCTTCTCCAGCAACTGCAAGGTTAAGTAGAGATTCCTCTCCAGATTGGTAGCATCAACCACATTTATGACAATATCCCCGGTGGTAAGCATCTGGGAAGCTATTTCTTCGGCTTCACTGGTTGGTTCCAGGGTATAGGTGCCAGGGACATCAATAACCTCAACCGTCTCTTCCCCCAGTTTCATAAAGCCACGAGTATAGCTCACCGTAGTCCCTGGATAATTAGAAGCAATCACATGGACACCAGTCAAGCGAGAAAAGAGGACGCTTTTCCCCACATTGGGATTACCCATCAGCAGTATCTTCATTATTAGCCTAGTTCAACTATCACCTTGTTAGCCATGCCAAAGCTAATAGCCACCTGAGTACTATCTAGCTGAACAGTCACCGGCCCCCGCATAAACATAGAGCCAACCTTGGTTATCTTCTTGCCCGGTCTAATTCCCAGGGCACTAAGACGACTAATCAAACCATGTCCGCCTTGAATCTGGGCTACTATACCACTCTGCCCAGCCTGCATTTGTCGCAGAGTTACCTGTTTGCTATCAGACATAAATCACATCCTCTACTTTCTCTCAGCTAAGTCGTTTCCCTCAAATACAAATGCTTCTTATTTGCAATAAGCACAGCAAAAAAATTATTTCTTATCTTGACGACACCCCGGGCAATAGCCAGTCATACGAATCTCAGTTTCAACAACCCTAAAGCCTCTGGCTTCGGGGACATTTCTTTTCACATAACGAGATAATGGGTAATGAAATTCAATAATCCGGCCACAGCCGAGACACAGCAGGTGGTGATGTTCAGCCAGCGGCTTCACCTCATAGTGGTGGTGGGCTTCATCAAAATGGACTTCCTCTATCAAACCCAGTTCCTTGAACCGCCGCAGGGTACGATAGACCGTGGATAGACTAAGGCGAGGTTGCTTGTCTCGAGCTCGGCGATATACTTCATCAGCATCCAGGTGTCCCTCCCCGTGGTGAATAATTTCCAGAATTAAAGCCCGCTGATTGGTAAACTTTATTTTGGGAGCACTTAATACTTTACGGCTATTTTCTTCCATTACCCCCTCCTAGCTTCAATTATTGCTAATGCTTATTATTTGCAACTATTATATTACACCAATATTTAGTTGTCAACCCTTTTACTTGAGGTTCGGCTAGAAATGCTACCAGTGTTTCGTGCCTGAATTAGAAGTGGGAATCAGAGGCATAGCCCCCAGATACAACCTTAAACTGGGATGGTGGGGAGAGAGAGGTTAATAAATAAATCTCTTTAATCCCACAGCTCCTCGATATCCTTCTCTGCCTGCTCACTGGGGATAAAGTCCTTATACGACTCAGCGGAACCGTATTCCCTGGTCCTGACTACCACCGGCATCGGCACCGCATGACCAAAGATGAGTGCCTGCTGTTTGGATTCCAGTTTGGATAATACTGATTTGAATTCACTCTTATTCATTACCCCCGCCAGTACGCTATCAATGTCGCGGTCATTGTCCAACAGACAGGTTATCTTGGTCCCAATCTGGGACATAACCTCGTCATCAATGCCACTGGGTCGCTGGTCAATTACCAGCAGGGTAACATTATACTTCCGCATCTCACGGGCAATAATGCCAAAGATAGTCTGGCCAGCCACCTCCGGATTAAGGAATTTATGTGCCTCCTCAATAGTTATCACCAGAGGGTGGGGTGGAGCCGTATCCTCGCCCTGTGCTTTCTCTGTTCTATCCCGATATTGAGTGTGGATGCGGCGGGTAAGCAGGTTAGCCACCAGAATATAAGCCGTAATATCGGTATATCTACCAAACTCCAGAACCACATTTATTCCCCGGTCAAGATATTCCAGAATGCGCTGTACCGGATTATCAGGAGAATGGGACATGAGGAAAGGAAGCCGTCTGATAGTTGCCAGCCCGCGCTGCAGGTTCTGGAAGGTGCTCTCATGTATGCTCAGTTCTTTGAGCAAATCTCCGCTCTCCTCGGAGTCTTTCATCTCCATGGTGCTCTGTAACCAATTTTTCCCAAATCTTCTGGATAGCTGGTATATAGCTTCAATGGCAGGCTCGGTAAGATTCAATGTCTGGCGCAGTAGTACCATGTCTTCTGGTTCTATCTCATCATAGCCAATCCTGACCACAAAATCGGTGCTCACCCGCCGGCGCCTTGAACTTTCTTCATCAAGGGTAAACACCGCTACCTTTGACGGGAAAAACTGCTTTAACGCCTTAACCTTCTGACCCCGCTCATTCCTGCCTTCCCAGCCATATTCACTATGCATATCAAAGACCAGGTTCACTGCCGTTCCTTTCTGGAGCATGCCGATGAGAAGCAACCTAGTGAGGAAGGTCTTTCCCGTGCCACTCTTGCCAAAAATACCGTTTGAGCGCTTGACCAGCTCAGCCAGGTCAAGGCAGACCTTGGTCTCCATATCCAGTGGCGTGCCAATATAGAACTTCCTTTCATCCTCACTGCCAAAAACAAGCTCTACATCCCGCTGCAATGCCAGATTTACCACCGAGAAGTGGCTGGGAACCGTCTTAACCGGCTGGGGTCCCTCCAGTAAGCTGGCAGCATCGCCACCAATGGTGAGCATAGGCAAAACATGGAGTGTTCCATAGGTGCTGGTTCCGGCTAATACCTCAGTCATAAACGGGTCAGAGACATCGGGTGGGGTCAGGGTAAGCTTCTGGTCTATCACCCCTAAAGTGATATCGGTTATCATGCCAAAGAACCGCCGCTTCGGCCCATCAATAGTTACATAGCGCCCCACCGCCATATCCTCAACTGAAGCCGAGCTATCCATCTTGACCTCTACCCCTTTATTTAATGAACCGGAGACAACAATGCCCAGCTTCTGGGTATCTTCCTGAGTCATCCTTTAATCCTCCCCAGAATAGCTTTAAGCTGGTTAAAATCGCCGCTGAGTAATATGGCTAACTCCTTACCCGCTGCCACCAGAAAAGAATGCCGGTCTTCATATGCCTGACACATCTGACGCAGTGAGGCAGCAATAAGCTCATCCAGAGAAACCGGTAGATGAGCATTAATCAATATATTGAGGAAGTCAAAGGACTGGCTAAACTCCTTCACCTCCTCAGGGGGACAGAGGTAAACAAAGCCATGGATTCGGGCTGGCTTGGGTGGCAGGTAATGATATAGTTTATCATCATCCTTGTGCCCGACGACCAGGGTACTGAATTCACTTCTAAGTAGCTTCAAAAGCTGGGGGCTTGAGCGATAGATTTCCTCCTCGCTAGCCTCATCCTTACCTCTGGCAATGGGACGCCGTCCTGGCTCAAGGCTGGTGGTAGTAGCATTATAAACAATGCCATATAACTCTACCGGCAAATCTCTGGTCTTAACCAGACTGCCCAGGGGTGGCGATTGATAAAGCTCATAGCACTGGGCGACAAAACCAGTAGTGCTGGCTTCAATAACCTCGCCTACCCTGTCTGCTAATTCAGCCATGTTCAATTACTAACCTTACCCCTTTTAGGTTTCAATTAGGTAACCCTATCCTCTGTTATCCCCTTCATGCAAGGAATACCTCTTCCTATTCTAGGGGAAGGGGAAGTACTGGTATGAGAGAGACTTCGCCTCTCTTTGACTTTCCTACTTCTTTTCCTTCTTTTCCTTTGGTTTCTTGGGCTTCTTCACATTCTTTCTGCCCTTACTGCCCATTTTTGCCTCCTATTTTGAGAATTTGTTTTTGATTTCTAATATTTAACATTGCCTTACCTCCCAAAATCTCCACTCACCCAGGAAAGGAGGCAAGGTATCTTTATTTTAAGACTTTTTCATTTCTTTGGCGAACTCTCTGGCTCCAGCCAGCTCTTCATCATTGGGGTGTCCTCTGTTAACCAAAACACACCTTCCTTTGCAGTGAAAGCTACCCTTCATCAGCGCCCCCTCCAACTTGAGCAGTTCTTCCATTACCCTCACCTCATCGCCCCTGCCTCCTGCTGAAGTCCCGAATAGCGCCACCCCCCTATCCTTAAAATCATTCCTGGCAATAAACTCCTGCAACCCTTTCCCCGGTTTACCTCCATAGCAACCAGAACCCAGGAAAACAAAGGAGCCTTTGGTCAACCATTCTTTCGCCTTAACATTCTCTGCCTTCACATCCAACTCTGCAGCGATAGCTTCAGCAACCTTTTTTGTGTTCCCAGACACAGAACAATAAACAACCTCAAACATTTTTACCACCTCATTTAACCCAATTTATAAATCTCTCCTACACCCACCTCGTCCTCTTGCTCTGGCTTTTGGCCGAGCTGAGGCTGGGCAGGTGCTCATCTACCAGGGACGACTCCACCAGTTGCCAAAAGTTTTCCCTATCAGCTCCGGTTACCACCGCCTGTTCATGGGCTTCACTTAACGCCACCGGATACCCCTGCCCCCGCTGGCACTGGTCCAGAACCAGGGTATGAACCAGATTAAGCCGGCTTTCATCCGTTGCCACCCACTGCGGAATTTCAACCCTGGCGATTTCATCATCCAGCTTGAGATAGAAAAAATAGACCCGGTGCTCTCCATAGCGATTGCGGACTATAGACGACTGGCTAATAAATATAGCTGACCTTTCTCCTTGACCTAATATATTTACGAATAGCTCCCGGTCTCGAACACCAGCCACCGCATCGCAGTCTCTTTTCTCATTAGTCGGGCAATAGCGGTCACAGTCAGCCGGGTCATGAGGGCACAGGGCAAGCCGCAGCACATTGACCACATCGGTGCTGCGAGAAAAGCTGATATAGGAGGCAAGAGCCAGCCTTTTATCACTATTGAGCTTCCTTATGTCATCAAGATAGCTCAGGAAGCCTTGAGTCAGCAGTGCCTCGGTGACAAATTCGGGATAAGCCTCCAGTCCCCACAGAATAAGTGAGCCATCAAGGAGTGCCAGACTTGAGCTACCCTGTGGCAGCTCTGCCGCCAGCTCAGCCAAGCGGTGGCATTCGTCCACACCACGCTTAATACCCAGAAGCGCACCCTCTATTGGTTGCTCACGACCCCTAACCCCAACTGGCATAATAACCATGTCTTCATCCCCAGAATAGAGGCTGGGGAAACTATCAAGGGCAGCGCTGGGGCAAGCACCATAATGAAGAATAGCAGCGCCGATATTTATCAGATAGCACCTTGTTGACTTATGCCGGTCAACATCAATATTAGAACCATCGGTAGCGAGAACTGTGAATTCTTCGGGGTTAGGTGGCGCTTTATAGTGCTGGTCAAGTCCATCTACTAAATCAGCTACCAGCCAGGTAGTCTTACCTTTGCTAGCGGTAATTTTCTTTTTTAAGAGGTCAAGGTCAATAGACTTATCACGGAGGACATCCAGGGCATAATTTAGACGCTTTTCCCTTTCATCAGTGCCAGCCTTCAGACTGGCTACCATGCCTCCAACCTGCGAAGCTACCTTGGTTAAATCTAATGACACCTCTGTTACCCAACTACCTCAGGATACCTCTTACAATAACATCCACCGCCTCATTTTCATCCAGCCCCCTCGCCATTAAGGTTTCCACCTGCCTTCTGTCTATACTACCTATAGCTGCCTCGTGGGTTACCTTTGCCTTTTCATTACGGACCAGGACAATCGGTATTGCCTTACCTATTGCCTCTTCCCCATTAATCAGCTCAATGCAGTCAACATGTCCCCTGGCATAAGGAGCGTTGCCATAGGTTTCACCGATAACCTCTGCCCTGGCTCTATCTCTCAGCACCACCCTGGTCTTTATCAGGCTTCTGGCACCATCACCGTTTAAGTTTACTCTTTCAGCTATCTTTATAACATCATCCTTCTTGCCATAGACCTTGAGTATCATCTCAGCTACGCTCCTGGCTGCTGAAGAAACCTCAAAATCAAAGTCCAGTTTGCCGACACAGCCCTCAACCAGGCTAAAGGTATTTTCATATAAAGCCTTCTCGCCCAGGGTAACCTTGGCTTTAGGAATTACCTCAATCCCACCAGATTCGCCGTGGTAGTGAGTTTCCTTATAGCTGAAGCTGGCGTTATCCTCGATATTTATCACTGCATCCATCTTGTGGATTATATGAACAGCATTGGGGAAAATGCAGTGAGCAATTACTTTGACCTCAGCCCCCCTCCTCACATCAACCCGTAACCCTATCTCCTGTAAGCCTTCCTGGGGTAAAATACCAAAACACAGGTGAATAGGACGGCTTACCTTACAATCTTCCTCAATCAGCAGCCCAGCCATAATGCCGTGCTCTTGACTCTCCCCTGTCAGCTTAACGCCTTCTATTTCACTAGCACTTAAAATCTTGTTCTCATGAACGACCAGGCTGGCTACATCATTATTCAGTAAAGCACTTCTGTCGCCGCCAACCCTTTCGTAAGCATCAACCAGCCCCCGATATTCTTTTTCAACCAGGTAATCAATCATATACTTTTATCCTTGTCTGCCGGCACATTGATATGGAGACAGGTCCGGCAGTTATCCTTGAACCACTGGCTTGTTTCCGCCGGTACCCCGGTCCTTACTACCTTACCCGCACACATCACAGACACCCTATGGACTATTTCCATTACCTTCTCATTATGGGTAATTAGCACAACCGATGAGCCTTGCTTGTTCAATTCTACTATGCCGTTGAGTATTAAAGGTAATGAGACAATATCTATACCGGAGTCAGGCTCATCCAGTATGGCTAATTTGGGTCTCATCGCTAGGATAGAAGCCAGCTCTATTCTCTTCCTTTCACCTCCACTCAAGGTGTTATCAACATCTCTATCTAAATATTGTGACGGCTCCATCCCTACCATCAGCAAACATCGCTCAATCTGCTCAATCCCAAAATTACTGCCACTTAGCTTGAGATAATCTCTCACCCTCAACCCCTCAATCCTGGCCGGTTCCTGCCAGGCTAGGCTTATCCCCTTCTTGGCTCGCTGAGATACAGAAAGGTCAGCAATATCCTCACCCTCAAAAATCACCCTCCCCCCGGTGGGCTTATAGTTATTTACCCCCATTATAAGGTAGGCAACAGTGGTCTTACCGGTTCCATTCTCACCCAATACCCCGAGTATTTCACCATCATTGACCTGCAGGGTTAAGTCATCAATTACTAACTTACCGTTTAACCTCAACTGAAGATTTTCCACCGTCAACATATTACTGCCTCTAACCAGCACCTATACTTACCGATCAAATAACAGTATAATTCATTAAAGTGGCTAACTCAAGTAATGCCATATAAACCTGGACTTCCCATATCAATCCAGAGATACGGTGTGATATGATGGTGCAAGGTGCTTCTGGTGCTTTCATTTTTGTTTAGTGTATTCATAATTTCATTCTCCGGGGTAATGCTACCCGGGCCAATGTTCACTATCACTGTCGCCAAAAGCTATAAGTCGCGATTTGCTGGTATTGGGGTAACCATAGGCCACGCTATTATAGAAATTCCTCTGATGCTACTTATATACTTTGGCTTTGCCCGATTCTTTCAACATAATCTGGTGCAACTCCTCCTAAGTGTGGTTGGTGGTTCTATGCTAATCTGGTTAGGTATAGGCATGTTCAGGATAAGGGCTAGTATAATAGAAAGGGGCAAGGACTTACCCTATAATGCAGTTACCGCCGGAGTAGTTACCAGTGCCCTTAATCCATTCTTCATTCTGTGGTGGGCAACCGTAGGCAGTATGCTTATCATGAATTCGCTGGAATTTGGCATTGTTGGGTTTGCTTTGCTTGTTCCTGTTCATTTGCTATGTGACGCTGTCTGGCTTTTATTTGTTTCAATGCTGGTCTACAAAACTCAGTCACTTTGGGGAAGAAAATTTCAAGAAGGGCTGTTTACTGCCTGCAGCCTGCTACTTATTGGTTTTGGCGGTTGGTTTCTAGTATCAGGTCTCCAACTGATGGTTTAGGTTTCGGCTGTTTGGCAACGCTGGTTTTGCCTGCCGAAGTTTATATCTGGTATTATCACAAAAAGAGAGACACGCTATGAAAGTAGGCTTTGTCTATGACCCCATCTATCTCAAGCATGATACCGGGCAACATATAGAGAATGCCAAAAGGCT
>DAOVUZ010000029.1 GCA_030632305.1 Dehalococcoidales bacterium
AAGCCAGGTCTCGCCCTGTTTCCTGCCACAGCTCCAGGGGCTGGAGAACGGGCATCATTAGCTCCTGTCCCCCGGCCTTATCCATCTCGTCGCGGATTATATTTTCAATTTTTTTAAGCACCCGCCAGGCTAGAGGCAGGTAGGAATAGACTCCAGCCACTACCTGATGTATCATCCCTGCCCTCAGCAGGAGCTGGTGGCTTGCCGTATCCGCCTCGGCTGGTATTTCTCTCTGGGTCTTACCGAATAGTCTTGATATACGCACTTTCTAACTCCATTATAGTAATTTATCTACCTTGACCCCTTAAATATTCGTTAGCAACCTACCCCCTTTATCCCCCTCCCTTGTAAGGGAGGGGGAATTGGTTATGTAAGAGAGGCTTCGCCTCTCTTTAACTCACCTTCAAAACCCCTCCACCTCAGCCATCAGTGCACTTAGAAAATCCCTCTCCTCCACCACCCCAATCCTCTCACCTTTTTTGAACAGGACGGCTTTGGTTTTGCCGCAGGCGATGCCCACATCGGCGTCTCTGGCTTCGCCCGGTCCATTGACCACGCAGCCCATCACCGCTACTTTTATTGGTTTATTAATCTTTATTAGCTCCTTCTCTACTGTCTCGGCTAATTTTACAATATCTACCTCAGCCCGACCACAGGAGGGGCAGCTGACCAGTATCGGACCGTGCTGGCGAAGATTCAGGCTTTTTAGAATTTCATATCCAGCAATCACCTCTTCTCTGGGATGAGCCGTCAGTGAGACCCGGATAGTATCACCGATGCCTAGGTAGAGGAGGGTGCTGATTCCTACCGTGCTCCGAATAATACCCGTTCTGGGCGTGCCGGCTTCGGTAATGCCTATGTGTAACGGGTAGGGTATCTTCTGCGCAATACTCAGGTAGGCGTCAATGGTAGTCGGCACATCAAAAGCTTTGAGCGACACCTTAATCAGGTCAAAGTCAAGGCTTTCCAGTAGCCTTATCTGCTGTAAGGCAGCCTCTACCATCTGCTCGGCAATGGTCAACTGCGGGTTAGCGGTTCGGGACAGGCTGCCGGCATTTACCCCGATGCGGATAGGGACTTTTCTTTCTCTGGCTGCCAGGGCTACCGCCTTAACCTTTTCCGGCTCACCGATATTACCTGGGTTTAGCCGCAGTCCATCGCAACCGGCTTCCAGCGCCATCAGAGCCAGGTGGTAATCAAAGTGAATATCGGCAATTAGAGGTATAGAAATGCCTCTTTTTATCGCTGATATTGCCCCGGCGGCTTCAGCATCAGGCACGGCTACCCGCACCAGTTCGCAGTCGCCGGCTTCAAGCTCCTTGATTTGGTTAATAGTGGACTTCACATCGCGGGTATCGGTTTTGGTCATAGATTGCACCACGATGGGGGCATTGCCACCGACAGTTACCCTGCCTATTTGAATGGGTTTACAAACTCGGCGAGGATTCATGGTATTAAGCTTTCTCCAGCTATAATGCGTATAATATCCCGGTAGGTGATTATCACAATCGCTGCCATTAACAGGGCGAAACCGATATAGTGAACCAGCCCTTCTGTCTTTGCTGATACCCGCTTGCCCCGGCGAATCCACTCCAGGAGGACAAACACAATTCTACCACCATCCAGAGCCGGGAGTGGAAAGAGATTAATTATAGCCAGGTTTATGCTGAGAAAGGCAGTAAATATCAGCAACGGGCTAATTCCTGCCCTGACTACCTCCCCGGTTAGTTGAGCAATACCTACCGGTCCCGCAAATTCTACCGGTGTTGCCCCGATAATCATACTGATTATTCCGTTCTTGAATAACACGAAAGTTTCCATACAGGTGCTTACTCCCAGGGGTATTGCCTCCCAGAAGGGATAGCGTTGGCTAAAAATGGTTTGATTTGACATAATGGCATCAATATCCAGGCTAATACCGATTGCCCCTTCGTCTTCTGGCGGCTCCCATCTGGGTATTAACTGGACTTCTTTAGTTGAATCACCATGTTCGGTGAGTAAGGTAATCTCCTGACCCAGGTAAAGGTAAATATAGCGGTGCAGGTCACCAGTATTACGCACCGGTTTCTCATTTATGCTGATGATTGCATCTCCGGCTTCTATGCCAGCCGCGGCAGCTGGTGAATTCGGGGCTACCTCTTTTATTACCACCGGCTCGGTTACCATGCTGTGGGGAACCATAAAGGCAATTGATAATAGTAAAATAGGCAATAGAAGATTCATCAGTGAGCCGGCGCTGAGAACCAGTAATCTGGTGCCGATGCCCTTACTGGCTAGGCTTCTTGGCACCGCGGGGTCTTCCTCGCCAGCCATCTTGGTGAACCCTCCCAGGGGTATGGCATTCACTGAGTACAGGGTTTCTCCCCGTCTTACGCCAAATAATCGCGGGGGCAGACCCAGGCCAAACTCTTCTACCTTTACCCCTGAAGCCTTGGCAGTAATAAAGTGCCCGAGCTCATGGGCAATGATAAGCACGATGAAAACACCGAGGACGGATATTATGGTAATCCACATAGATTATCTCCGGTAATAAGCTGTAGAGCTTTCTCTCTAGCCCAGGCATCAGCCGTCATAATTTCTTCCAGAGTAGGGTGCCCTGTGACTTGGTGCTGTTCCAGCGTCTGCTCTACAACTTTAGCAATATCAGCAAATTTGATGCGTCCTGACAGGAAGAGGTCAATGGCTACCTCATCGGCAGCACAAAGCACAGCAGGGTAGGTTCCCCCCTTCATCCCCGCCTCAATAGCTAACCTCAGGCAGGGGAATGTATCCAGGTCAGGTTGTTCAAAGGTCAGGTTACTGATATTGTCCCAGTTAAGCCTGGGAAGCTGGGGGTTGGGTAGGCGTTCAGGGTAAGACAGGGCGTACTGAATGGGTAAGCGCATATCGGGGTAACTTAACTGGGCTTTAATCGAGCCGTCTATAAATTCTACCATAGAGTGGACAATGCTCTGGGGATGGATTAGAACCTTGATATTCTCAAAAGGCATGTCAAATAGCCAGTAGGCTTCAATTACCTCAAGCCCCTTGTTCATCAGGGTAGCCGAGTCAATAGTGACCTTTGTTCCCATTTGCCACGAGGGGTGTTTTAGAGCTTGCTTGGCAGTAACCTCATCTAGCTGTGTCGGTGAATAGCCACGGAAAGGACCGCCTGAAGCAGTCAGAATAAGCCTGGTTGCCGGCTGGGTTTCACCCTCAAGACATTGCCATATAGCGCTATGCTCACTATCAATGGGCAAAATCTGGGCGGCATTCAGCCTTGCCTCACTGGTGATAATCTCGCCTGCCATAACTAATGGTTCTTTATTAGCTAGGCAAATCTTCTTACCAGCTTTTACCGCAGCCAGTGTTGGGCTTAGCCCTGTTTTTCCCGAGGTAGCGATAACAACAGCGTCCACCTGGGGATGACTGGCAATTTCTTCCAGTGGCAGGAGCTCATATTCGGCATTAGCCAGGTGAGCCTGTGACTCCCTATTCTGATGATAAACAAATCTTGGTTTGAACTCATTGATTTGCTTTGCCAGTAAATCGGTATTCCCCCCCGCCGCCAGCCCTATTATATGAAATTTGTGGGGTAAAGCACGCACCACCTCGAGTGTTTGCTGCCCTATGGAGCCGGTTGAACCCAGGACAGCTAGCTGTTTTACAGTATTACCCATATCACATAATAGTATACTACTATGCTAGCAAAGACAACGCTATCTATTCGGTCAAGGACACCGCCGTGCCCTGGTAATAGCTTACCTGAGTCTTTCACCCCCATTTTGCGTTTGAACAGGGACTCTGTCAGGTCGCCAAGTTGCCCAAAAATGCTGACCAGCAAGCCCAGGAGTATTGCCTGCCCGTAGCTTAGAGGCAGGTTAAGAATTGTAACTAACAGCAGACTAACTATGATAGCCCCAAAGACCCCGGCTATAGCTCCCTCCCAGGTTTTGCCCGGGCTGATATGTGGAGCAAGTTTATGCCTGCCCAGGGCTTGGCCACAGAAGAAGGCAATAGTGTCGGAGCCAAAGGTAGTAAACAGGGCAAAAAATACCCAATCCCTGCCAGCGTCCACACCTCTTAGTGCTACCAGGTAGCTTAGTAGCCACCCTACATATAGAATGCCGGCTATTGTCCACGCCCAACTGGTGAAAGCCTCTTCCTTTTGTTGGCGTAGTAGCAGCCAGATTAGAGGTAGTATTACTGCTGAGGCTAATAGAAGTGGGGTAAGAAGGTTATAATCAAAATGGGGGCTCAGGATAAATAGTAGTGTCCAGATTAGTCCGAAGTAGGTAAGTGGTGGCACCTTGGCTGCTGTCACCATCTGGTAGAATTCAAAGATGGCTAGCACTCCACAGATAGCAACTAATATAGTAAACCAGGGTAGTGGTTCGTCAAACCATACAGCAGCGACCAGGAGAGGAATACCCCACAGTGCGGTTATAACCCTTTTCTTAAGCATGTGGTTGTCTATTAACCTCATCTTCTATGTTCCCTTCTCCTTATCAAGGGGAAGGAGAAGATACTTTTAGAGGGGCTACGCCCCTCTAAAACTCCCTTGATTATTACTCCAGAGCAAGAAGAATCAAAGAGAGGCGAGGCCTCTCTTAAATAACCAATCCCCCCTCTCCTTGATAAGGGGATGCAGGGGATGGGGTTGATAAAAATCTCTTGATTATGACCCCCCGAAGCGCCTCTGGCGCTGGCTATAGGATAATAGCGCTTTGTCAACCTCTTTTTTATCAAAGTCGGGCCATAGGACATTGGAGAAGTAGAACTCAGTGTAAACTGTTTGCCAGGTTAGAAAATTGCTGGTGCGGAGTTCACCGCCGGTGCGAATGAGCAGGTCAACATCAGGTAAGCCGGCGGTATAGAGGTAACTGCTGAATAATTCTTCGTCTACGTTCTGAGGTGAGATGCCATCGGTTATAAGACGGCGTACTGTATCCAAAATCTCAGTGCGTCCCCCATAGTTGATAGCAAGGCTTAAGGTCGTATCGGTATTATTTTTAGTTAGCTCTACAGCCCTGGTTATAGCTACTTGCAGGTGGTGTGGGAGTTCGTTGAGCCGTCCTAAATGGCGAAGTCTAACCCCTCTCTTATTAAGCTCAGTAATCTCCTTATCCAGCATCTCTTCCAGGAGCTGAAATAAACCTTTGACTTCAACTGCAGAGCGTTTCCAGTTTTCGGTAGAGAATAGATAAAGGGTTACATACTTTATCTGCTGTTCACTGAGATACTTAAGTACAGAGCGAAGATTCTTTACTGCTGCCCGATGTCCTTCGAAACTGGGTAATCCGTGCTGCTTTGCCCACCTGCGATTACCATCTATAATAATGGCTATATGGTTGGGTAAATTAACATCTTTTTTCATCGCCGGTGAGGTAGCTGTCATTTTGCCACTCAATATTAAATCTAACCTCGCTAACCGGGCTAGACCTCTATTAGCTCTGCTTCTTTATCTCGTCCGATTTGGTCAGCATTGGCTACGAAGCCATCAGTAAGCTTTTGTAGTTGGTCTAAGGCACGCTTGAGCTCGTCCTGTGATATATCCTTATTTTTCTCTAAACCTTTTAGTTCATCCATAGCTTCATGTCTTAGGTTGCGTATTGCCACTTTTCTTTCTTCAACCCTTTTCCGCACTATTCTAATTAACTCCTGTCGCCGCTCTTCGGTAACTGGGGGGATGTTTAGCCGAATTACCCTGCCATCACTGGTTGGAGTTAGTCCGAGGTCGGACTTCAGGATAGCCTTTTCTATATTATGGATGCAACCCTGGTCCCAGGGTTGGATGACGAGGAGACTGGTTCCAGGCGCAGAGATGCCAGCAATTTGGTTGAGAGGGGTGGGAACACCAGCATATTCTACCTTGATATGCTCTATTAAGGTGGGGGTAGCGTGCCCGGTACGGATACTGGCTAATTCCCGCTTCAAAACCTCAATAGAGGCTTGCATCTTTTCTTCAGTATTCCATAAACTGTGGCTAACCATTTCACTTCTTACTGGAGACTAGGGTACCAATAGGTTCACCAATTACAGCCCGTTCTATACTGCGGGGAGCCTGAAGGTTAAAAACAATTATCGGTAGCTTGTTTTCTAGACATAGTGAGAGCGCGGTAGCATCCATTACCTCCAGGTGCATATCTAATGCTTCTAGGTGAGTAAGTCGGTCAAACTTCTTGGCGTTACGATTTTTGGCGGGGTCAGCACTGTAGATACCATCAACATTGTTTTTTGTCATAAGTAACACTTCAGCCTCAATCTCTATTGCCCGCAGAGCGGCTGCGGTGTCAGTGGTCATATACGGATTGCCGGTGCCCCCGGCGAAGATAACGGCTCTGCCCTTCTCCAGGTGCCGAATAGCCCGGCGTCTGATGTAAGGTTCAGCCACCTGTTGGATATTTATCGCTGATTGAGTTCTGGTAGTTACCCCTTTTCTTTCCAGTGTATCCTGGAGAGCCAGGGCATTTATTACTGTAGCTAGCATCCCGGCATAGTCAGCGGTGACCCTTTCCATCCCGTCCTCCTCAGCCTTAGCCCCACGCCAGATATTACCACCACCGACAACAATACCTACACCTACTCCCATTTCTATCACTTGCTTAATCTGCTTGGCTACCTTGGTTAAGGTAGAGGCATCAATGCCAAAGTTAACGCCACCACTGAATGACTCTCCACTGAGCTTTAGTAAAACACGCTTGTATTTGGTAGCAGTCATTACCTTCCCTTTAACACACTCTCAATACGATTTGGTTGTCCTTCAATCCCAGCTATTTTTCTTTGTGATTCTCAACACCGGTAATGCAAATTACTAATACTGATAACTATTACTACTAATATACTACCTGGTAACTATAATAGCTCCTGCTATCTATCCGCCTATTTTGAATCTGGCAAATCTGGCTACTTTGATATTCTCCCCTACCTTGGCAATAGTTTCAGTTATGATATCTTGAACTGTCTCATCGGGGTCCTTGATGTAAGGCTGAAGAAGCAGGCAAGCTACCTCAGGCTCTATATCAGCTCCTTCGGGGATTTCTTCCCTTGAGATGAATTTGGGGTCTTGAGCAGCTATCTGCATCGCTAAGTGGTGAGCTAGTTCCTTGAATTCGTCAGTGCGAGCTACAAAGTCACTTTCACAGTTCAGTTCAACCATGGCTCCTATGCACCCTCTAGTATGGACATAGGTCTCAATTATCCCCTGGGTGGTAGCGCGCTCTGCTTTTTTCTGTGCCTGTAATAGACCCTGTTGTTTCAGAATCTGTAGTGCCTTTTCCGTATCTCCTTCCGCTTCAAGGAGAGCATTCCGGCACAGCATAATACCGGCTCCGGTTTGCTCTCTTAACCCTTTTACCACAACTACTGAAATTTCCAATCTTTCCTCCACATTATGCATCATCGGGCGTAAAGATAAGAGGTTCAGTAACCTCTTTAGCCTCAAACTCTTCTAAGCCCTCCTGAGGGGCTTCCTCTGTCAGAATTTCAGTGATGCCTGTTCTGCCTTCAATAATTGAGTCGGCGACTTTACTGCATATTAGTCTGATGGCTCTGATAGCATCGTCGTTGGCTGGAATCGGGTAGTCTATATCATCAGGGTTACAATTGGTATCTACTATAGCTACCATTGGTATTCTCATACGTTTGGCTTCAGCCAGAGCAATCCTTTCCTTTACTGGGTCAACAATGAATAGGGCAGTTGGTAGGCTGGTCATCTCTTTGAAACCACCCATCTGCCGGTTGAGGCGTGAAATTTCCTCCCCAAGTTTTAGGGCTTCCTTTTTAGGTAAGCGGTTAAAGTCCCCTCTGGTCTGCTGGTCTTCCGAGCGAACAAGGTAGTCGATACGGGCTTGTATAGTAGCGAAATTAGTCAATACCCCGCCCAGCCAGCGTTGGTTGACATAATACATACCGCAGCGCTTGGCTTCCTCTTCTATTGACTCTTGAGCTTGCTTTTTAGTACCAACAAAAAGGATAATGCCACCTTCGGCTGCCACTTGCTGAATAAAGTCGCAGGCTTTATCTAACATAACCACCGTTTGCTCTAAGTCAATAATATGGATGCCATTGCGCTTGGTGAAGATATAGCTCTTCATACGAGGGTTC
>DAOVUZ010000052.1 GCA_030632305.1 Dehalococcoidales bacterium
CCAAGGTCCTGCATATGTGTGGTGATACGGATGGCATTGTTGACCAGATGGCAATCTGTGGGGCTGATGTCATAAGCGTAGAGCAAAAGAACCATATAGCCGAATCTCGGCAGAAGGTGGGACCTGATGTGCTCATCTTTGGAAATATTGACACTTCCAAAGTGATGGTGGAAGGTAAGCCTGAGGAAGTTGACAGCGCTGTAAAGCAGGCTATCGCCGAGGGTGTCAATGCGGTATGGCCGGGGTGTGACCTGTGGCCGACTGCACCCAAAGAGAATATGGAGGCACTGGTAGCAGCGACAATAAAATATGGGAAGCTTGGGTGATAGCCGCCAGGGTTTGCTGACAATTGTAGCTGTGGTTAACACTCTAGTCATATGGAGTTTGTATGGTACCTGATATATCACAAGGGGATATGGGCTCTTTTATAGCATCTATGTGCCAGAAGGCAGAAGCGCTGGGAGCATCCGAAGCGGTAGCCTTGTCAGTTGATGACGTAGTACTGGATGAGAGAACAGCGCTGAAGTGTCTGGTGCCTGTCTGCCCGGACTATGGCGTAAACCTGATGTGCCCCCCTAACCTACCGCCGATGTCGAAATTCAAGGAGATACTTAGCTGCTATCACAGCGCTATCCTGATAAGGGTGGCTATTCCATTGAGTGATGTGTCTGAGTATATGGGAGGGGCAGTGGAAGAGCCGCCGGGGGCACCCACGGCGGAGGATATGACTACTATCAGAGATGCCCAGATGAAGCTTCACAAGGTAGTTAACCGTGTAGAAGCTCTCTGTTTTGCCGCAGGATACCGTTTCGCCGCTGGACTTCTGGGGGGTACTTGCTGCTTATGCCGGAAGTGCGTTGGCATCAGCTCTGGATTACCTTGTCGTTACCCTCTCAAATCAAGACCAGCAATGGAGGCTATGGGCATAGATGTGGTGGCTACTGTTCAAAAGGCGGGACTGCAGTTGAGCTTTGGCCAGAGTGAAGATAGGAGCTGGGTAGGCATGGTCCTTGTGGACTGACCGGGGTGCACATTACTGGGGCAATGTAGTTTTACTGGAGAAATATCGGGCGGATTTTCTAGCACCCTTATTCAGGGTAATTCGCTCACCGGCAAGAAGACAGAGGCTAAGGTAGATGATGCCAGAGGTGACAAAAGAGACCACTGGTCTGGTGATTGTTAATACGGGCAAGGGGAAGGGTAAGACTACAGCAGCTCTGGGTGTGCTCCTCAGGGCTTGGGGCTGGGAGAAGAAGGTGGTCATGTTCCAGTTCATAAAAAGTTCGAGGAACGAATGGGGTGAGCACAGGGCAGCCCAGCAGATGGGAGTTGAGATATTACGAGCCGACCAGAGAAGCGAGTGCCAAGCCATCAAGCTATGGAACCTGGCAAAAGAGAGAATCATCTCCGGGTCTCATGATATAGTAATTCTAGATGAACTTAGCTATCCCCTTCGATATGGTTGGCTATCTGTGGAAGAGGTGCTTGATGTGTTGAGGCATCGCCCGAAGGGAATCCATGTAGTTATTACCGGGCGGGATGTTCCTCAGGAGTGTATCGATTTCGCAGACCTGGTGACTGAGATGCGGGAAGTGAAGCATCCTCTTCGGAAGGGTATTAAGGCACAACCAGGAATCGAATTTTAGCAGGCAGTATGCTCAAGACCGGGGAGTGATATGTTCACTGTTTATGTCCTTCTGAAGCTAACCGGAAAGCTGTAGCTGTTCACTTGAGAAGGGGGTGGAAGTGCAATCTTTGTTAAGGAGGTGAGGAGAAAAATAAGCAACTTTTGGATATTACCTGGAGACGACAATTGCTTGACAAGTCCCAAGTTGCAAAGCATAATAAAAAACAATTAAATGTAATGGATTCTGATGAAGCCTGGCGGTGCAATTTGTGAAAATTGTATTATAGTCAGAGCCAGAATTCGTAAATATCTAATAGTAAGGAAGGAGTACTAAAATGACAGGTAAAGAACGTATTTTTGCCGTACTGAATCATCAAAAGCCTGATCGAATGCCCTGCTTTGGTGCCAACTCCACCGTAACCTACGAACAGATGGAAAAGGTTCAAGCCTTTTGGCCTGAAGGGCATGAAAAAGCGGAAGCGATGGCTAAGCAGGCGCTGGCGGCCTATACTATGTCCGGCTTTGATGCGGTAAGGGTGCCATTCTGCCAGACCTTTGAGGCTGAGGCTCTTGGTTGTAAGATACATCCTGGCGGAGCCAAGAGCATTCCTGGCATTGGCGAGCCAGTCCCATATAAACTGGATGATACCCCGGTGTTTCCCGATGACTTTCTGTCACGAGGTAGGATACCGGAACTGCTCAAGGCGGTTAAAATCCTCAAAAAGGAAGTGGGGGATGAAGTAGCTGTTGTTGCCGGGATTATCGGTCCCTGGACCATTGCCGGTTCTCTCTTAGACACGACAGTAATACTGAAAGCTAGCTTTAAGCAACCGGATAAGATTCCCCCCTTCTTGGAAGTAACTGAAAAGGCGGGAACCGCGCTGGCCAAAGCCCTTATTGATGCCGGCGCCGACATCATTTGCAATGAGGATATGACTGCTTCTCCCGACCTTATAATACCCAAGAGTTACAAGGAGTTGGAGCTTAAATACCAGAAAAGGCAGTTCGATGCCATAAAAGCCCCCAAGATACTCCATATCTGCGGTAACGTGGACGCCATTGTAGAGTGGATGGGGCAGACCGGTGCTGATATCTTGAGTATAGAACCTGACGCTAACCCCAGGTTAGCCAGAGAAAAATGTGGACCGGATATGATACTTATGGGCGGCGTGGATGTGAAGAATACACTGTTTATGCAAAATGAGGAAACGGTAAGGGCGGAAGCCGAAAAGTCTATAGGGCTGGGTATCCAGATGTTGGCTCCGGGCTGTGCTATAGCCCCGGGTACACCCGCGAGAAACCTTCTGGCTATGGTGGATGTCGCCAAGCATCATTAAAGTTAATCAAAACCATGCTACTTATAGGGCGAAGTCCCAACGGAGATATTCATGTTCCGGTGGGGCTTCGCTCTGTTGTTTGAAAGAGGTTAAGGATTAGACTGGGCTGGTTTTATCAACACCGGTAAGCCAGCGACCATCAGGTAAATCTCGTCAGCCCGCTGGGCGAGGAGCTGGTTTGCCCTGCCCAGTAAATCGCGATAAAGCCTGCCCACGGTATTAGCCGGCACCAGGCCCAGGCCAACCTCATTGGTAACGATAATGAAGCTGGCATCAACCTGGTCAATACACTCTACCAGCTCATTAATCTCAGCAGTGAGGTTTTTCTCAATAAGGGGGGCATCAATTTGCTCACCAGTCTGGTGGCTGTATTGACCAAAAATGTTATTAACCAGAAGGGTGATGCAATCCACAATCACCACCTTGGCCCCACCGAGTCTCTGGTGAATCTGGCTGCCTATATGTGTAGTAGCTTCAAGGGTGCTCCAGGTTGCTGGTCTTGACTTCTGGTGCTGCTCAATGCGTTGTCGCATTTCTTCATCGCCAGCCTCAGCGGTAGCTACAAAAAGCACCGATTGGCCTGACTTCAGGGCAAGCTCCTGGGCAAAATGGCTTTTGCCACTGCGGGCGCCACCAATTATTAGAATATTTTTCAACTTCACCCCCTTCCCTTTTTCACTTGGCTCTCAAGTCGGTGTCCAAAATCTCTAGAAACCAGTGTTCGTCTCTAAAAACCTTCCTGGTTTTCAAGATTTCTATCCGTTGCTTAAACAAGGGACCATCAGTAACAAAGGTATGATACTCCCCGGATTCACCGCAGGGGGTGATGTCCTTTGTTTCCCGTAGTTCATCTAAATGTTTTAGGAAATCTAGGTCAACCTTCCGCCCCAGCCATTCTTCACCAAGCAGGTCTGACTTGGTCACAACTATGATTGTCTCAAACCCCAAATTTATGAAGTCTCTCAGTATTTTTTCTTGGCTCTCCCCCCATAAGGGTAAATGGGGGGTAATATCCGCTGCCTGGCATACTCTTTCAATCCATTGCCGGTGTTCATTAAAGTCAATATCGCCAAAGACGCCACCGTCAATCCCCTCCTGCTTGAAGGTGCGGAGCATATTTTTAAACTCGGCTTCATAGTTGTCTCTGGTAGCCTGATGCTGAACCAGTGGAATTCCTATAGCCTGCGACTGCACCTGTAGTAATTCGGGAGATTGTCCGTGGCTCCATGACCGCTTACCGTCATCGGTTATCATATTTGCCAGGTAACGAACTTTTAGACCATTGATAGTTGCCCGGTAACAGGCAAAGCAGCTATCTTTGCCCCCGCTCCACGAGGTAAAAACCTGATTCATATTACTCACCTTACTCCCCACAGTATTGACCTTTCTATGTTAAATGGGAAACGTCGTTTAATAGGCTCACTATTGCTCCCTGGGAATAGGTTTCCACTATACTGAGCGAGGCTAAATCAAGCCGAAACTGCCGCCAGTGACACAACTCCAGGCCCAGAATATGGCATAACAGTATTCGCAGCGGTCCGGCGTGAGCCACAATAAGTATCACTTCCTCTGGAGTATGTTTCTCCAGTCGGCTTAAGAATTTGCTTACCCGGTTATTAAACTTATCAAAGTCTTCGCCATCGGGAAACGAAAGGCTGAGACTTCGGCTAACCCACGTTTGAGCCACCTCGGGGTAAAGCTGGTTAACCTCGTCAAATGTCAGCCCCTCAACCTTGCCGAAGTTAACCTCGTTCAGTTCGGTACAGGTTGTAACATCCAGCTGGTGCTCGGAGGCGATAGCCTTAGCCGTTACTGAAGCCCGCATCAGGTTACTGGTATAGAGAGCATCAATCTTCTGTGTTGCCAGTCGGTTGCGCAAGCTCTCGGCCTGCCTGAGTCCGACGGCGCTCAGTTTAACATCAGTCTGTCCCCAGTACCTTAGACCACTGCCTGCTTCAGTATCACCGTGTCTTACCAGAAGTAGTTTAGACAATTATACCTCCGAACTAGGTTAATCCCAGCCACTGGTTGTGAGCCAGCAGTACTACGATAATTAGCACGCAGACCTCGGTTACCTCATTTATAGCCCCGTAGGTGTCACCGGTAAGACCAGAAAACTTGCGCTTAAAATAGGCTCCCATGGTTATCACTATAACCCAGATGCCAAGTATTATAGCAGGTCCTACCAGATAGAAGTAAGTTATGTTTGCCAGCCAAGCCAGACCTATAGCTATCGTCAGGGTTATGAATGTAGCCATGATAAACCTTGGCCAATCAGAAGCCTGCTTACGCTCCTTCCCTAAGCCTGATGGGCTGGCAGAAGGATAGGCACAAATAGCATAGACCATTGCCCAGCGACTTATTACCGGCATAAGCACCAGGGTCGACATCAGTAAAGGCTCAGGCACACTATTCAGTGAGATATATTTAA
>DAOVUZ010000035.1 GCA_030632305.1 Dehalococcoidales bacterium
GAAGCAATACTGCTAGTGGCCGGGGTGTGGATACTGGCCTCAGCCTTTGGCGCCCTACCCTATGAATTGGCGCGAACATTTCAAAATTACCAGAACGCCTATTTTGAGGCTATGTCGGGCTTTACAACCACCGGGGCGACAATACTTACCGATATTGAGAGCCAGCCCCATGGTATCCTTCTATGGCGCTCGCTCACCCAGTGGTTTGGGGGCATGGGAATAATAACCCTCTTTGTAGCCCTATTTCCTATATTAGGTATCGGAGCAGCCCACCTGGTTGAAGCTGAGATGCCAGGGCTTCAAGCCGAGAGGTTAACAGCACGTATCCGAGACACAGTGAAGGTAGTATGGCTATTGTATCTGGGTTTTTCGGGTTTGGAGTTTATCTTACTCTGCCTAGCCAAGATGCCTGCATTTGATGCGTTAACCGTTACCTTCAGCACTATGCCTACCGGGGGCTTCGCCCCTACCGATTTGAGTATCGGTGCTTATAATAGCCCATTCATTGAAGGCATCATTATTTTGTTCATGACAGTGGCGGGAGTAAATTTTGGGCTATATTACTTTCTCTTGTGGAAGCGCCAACCAAGGCACCTGTTCGGCAACTCTGAATTTCGGCTCTATATTGCTCTCCTCATCGGGGCTTCCCTTTTCATAGCCCTGAACCTAATAAGTAGCATAGGGTTGTCTATTGGTGAAGCTCTCAGGCATGGTAGCTTTCAAGCTGTGTCTATTATGACGACAACCGGTTTTGTTACCGCTGACTTCAATGCCTGGCCAGCCTTTGCCAGGTCGGCACTACTTATCCTGATGGTAATCGGGGCTTCAGCAGGTTCAACCGGGGGAGCATTAAAGGTTATCAGGCTCTTGGTGTTGCTGAAGCACACCTACCGCCGAATTCTGCTCGCCTTTAACCCTCGAGCCATCATTCCTTTAAAAATTGGAGGAAATGTATTGTCAGAGAGAGTCATATCTGGAATTATTGGTATGACTATTTTATACTTTGCCATCCTTATTGTGGGTTTCCTGATAATGAGTGCTCTTGGGCTAGAACATGTGACTGCCTTATCTTCGGTGGCTGCCACTCTAGGAAACATCGGCCCTGGATTAGGTTTAGTGGGACCAACAGCTAACTATCTCTGTATTCCTGAACTGGGTAAGGTTGTTCTGATAGTATGCATGCTAGTTGGCCGCCTCGAGCTTTTCACAGTACTGGTGCTCCTTGCCCCTTCGTTCTGGAAATGGCGCTAATTAATCTTGTTGCCAAAAGAATATTGTTAGTTTTTGATAAGAGGATTATAATAACCACTTGCTTGATAACAGCAGAAAAAGGAAAGCAATGGAATTCCACAGAATCTTGGTGCCTGTAATTGGCGCTGAAGCCGACGAGGAGGCGATTAAGCTCGCCTGCAGGTTGGCTAAACAGGATAAGAGCGAAGTCTACGCCGTCTATATCATCACCATGGTGCGTGAGCTACCACTAGATGCCGAAGTTGAGTCTGAAATTAGAAAGGCTGAGGATATGCTAAACCATATAGAGAACCTCGCTGAGGAACAAGGTTGCAGGATAGAGACTGACCTTCTTCAAGCCCGCGACGCAGGGCCAGCCATTATCGATGAAGCAATAGAACGAGAGGTTGACCTGATCCTAATGGGTGCTGCCTACAAAAGACGCTTTGGCGAGTTTAGCCTGGGTGAAGTATTACCTCATGTATTAAAAAATGCTCCCTGTTGCGTTATACTATATCACCAATATGCCGAGTTTACCTCAACTAAGGATGATCAATGAAAGTAGTAATTATGGGCTGTGGGCGAACCGGGGCTCAACTGGCCGGGTTGCTGGATGCCGACCAACATCAGGTTACTATTTTAGATACCGACACTTATAGCTTCCGAAGATTACCGCCCGACTTTGGTGGAACAGCGCTTCTGGGTAATGGTCTTGATGAAGAATCACTTAGAAAAGCAGGCATAGAGGAAGCGGATGCCTTTGTTGCCTTAACCCAGGGTGACAACCGCAATGTCATGGCAGCTCAGATTGCCAAGCATATCTTCGATGTCCCCAAGGTAATTTGCCGTATCTACGACCCGATACGCCGGGAGCTATATAACACCCTAGGCATAGAAACCTTCAGCCCAACCACAATCTTTTCCCAGATGCTAAAGGAAAGACTGGAGACATGAGGTAGAAATATGTACATCATTATTGTCGGTGGCGGCGAGGTAGGCTATTACTTGAGCAAAGCCTTACTGAATGAAGGACACGAGATACTAGTGGTGGAAAAGGATGCAACTAGAAGTGGATTCATTATAGATGAGCTGGGCAGCGTTTGTGTCCGCGGCGATGGCTGTGAGGCAGCTACCCTGGCTCAGATCGGCACTGGCCGGGCTGATATGCTCATCGCGGTAACCGATGATGATGAGGACAACCTGGTTGCCTGCCAAGTAGCCAAACACAAATTTAATGTCCCCCGGACTATAGCCCGCATCACAAACCCAAAGAACGAGGCTATCTTCAAGAAGCTCGGTATTGATGTTACCATAAGTAGCACTAATATTATCCTTGAATACATAGAAGAAGAGGTGCCAACACACCCCTTAACTCATTTACTAACCATTAGAGACAAAGGGCTGGAGATTGTAGAAGTAAAAATCCCCGCTGACTCAACCACGGTAGGCAAAGCGGTAAAGGAGCTTTCGCTACCACCAGAAAGTATCCTGTCTCTACTTATTCGTAAGGATCAAAAACCTCATTTGTTTACAGCTAATACTGTCCTTCAAGCTGAAGACCAGATAATAGCTGTTACTACCCCTGAGTCAGAAGAGGCACTACGAGCTGCCCTGAGAGGCACCTAAATACTAAAAACTAGCAACCGCCCCCCATCCTTTCACCTTGCTCCAGCCCCCAAGCGTGTCCGGTAAGCCAGCAGGGGAATGGTGATAGCTAATACTACTATGCCAATTACTTGAGCCTGATGTAAACCAAAGAGAAACGGTGTCCCCACCCGCAGGAAACCGCCACCAACACGCCACAATGCGTATAGACTAAGGTAGATGAGAAATAGTGAGCCGTCAGGCTTGAAACGCCCTCTTAATTTGAGTAATACAGTAAAAACGAGCAGATTATATATAATCTCATAAACCTGTGTCGGGTGAACTGCCACCCCCAGGCGAGCAAAGCTATCAGGGTGAGTATAGACCACACCCCAGGGTAAGGAAGTTGCTATACCGTAGCAGCAGCCGTTTATGGTGCAGCCTATCCTGCCTATAGCCTGAGCCAATAAGATAGCTGGCGCTAACAAATCAGCCAGGTAACCAAACTGGAAATCGCTCAGCTTACTGTAAATCCAAATACCCAGGGCAGCACCTAAAATAGCACCGTAGAAAGTCAAGCCTTCGGCACCAAGAATCTGCCCCGGGTTCTGGCTATAATAACCCCACCTATCAACAACATGCAGTAGTCTGGAGAAAACTATCCCTGAGGGAATGCCTACCAGCGCCGCGGTAAAAATAGTATTATAAGAAAGCTTAGCCCCGCTTCTTACCTCTCGTAGCATCCACAAGACCAGCACCACCACCGCCAGGGCAACAAAAACGCCATACCACCTGACACCGAGGAAGACTACAGGGTTTATACTAATAGTAATCAATATTCCTCCAACAAATTGAGGTCGTTTAGCAAACTCTTTCTCCCCACCCTCTCTGGAGCTTTGCCCCGTCCCCTTTGAGGTTAATGAGTGAGACTCCTACGGGAGGGTGGATGGGAGCAACAGGCACTAACAAACAATCTTACAAATTGAGTAGGTTTGGCTTCATGAGCATAGTGCCTCGACAAAGGTTTCAGCATCAAAAAGAGCCATATCCTCCAGCCCGTCACCAACACCGATGAACTGGACCGGTATTTTCAGTTCGTCACAGATAGCCAGCACTATGCCACCTTTAGCTGTACCATCCAGCTTAGCCAGAAAGATGCCGGTTACACCTACTGCCTCAGTAAAATATCTGGCCTGAGTTAAACCATTCTGACCTGTGGTAGCATCAAGCACCAAAATTACCTCGTGTGGTGCGGTAGCATCAGTCTTGGCTGCCACCCGCTTAATCTTCTTAAGCTCCTCCATCAGGTTAAACTTGGTATGTAATCTACCGGCAGTATCAATAATTACCTCTGAGCAACGCCGACTGCGTGCCGCCTCCAGGGCATCAAAGACCACCGCCCCAGGGTCAGCCCCAGGCTGATGGGCTACAACATCCACCCCTATCATTTCCCCCAGACACTTGAGCTGGTCAATAGCTGCTGCCCTAAAGGTGTCAGCCGCAACCAGTAAAACCCGCTTCCCCTCATTTTTCGAGCTATAGGCAAGCTTGGCAATAGATGTCGTCTTGCCACTGCCATTGACACCTACTACCAAGATGACTTTGGGTGGCGATGGATTATCAGCTACTCCCTCAATCTTAATGTTCAGGGTGTTGGCCATTTCTGCCTTCAGGGCAGAGCACACCTGAGAGCCGTGGCTAATCCTCTCCTCTGCCACTCGTTGCTTTACCTTCCCAATGAGCTTTTCTGTGGTATTAACCCCGACATCAGCCGAGATAAGTAGCTCCTCAAGCTCTACCCATACCCCTTCACCTATAGTAGTGCGGTCAAACAGGCGCGTTATCTGAGTAAACCAGGCATCACGGCTGCGCTTCAGTGCTTGTTTAACGAGGTTATTTATCAACACTATCCCCTTTATCCCCTTCCCCTTTAATGAGGGGAAAGAAAAGTTTTTATTAGAGGGGCTTCGCCCCTCTAGAACGACCCAGTAGCCCTTCAAGTAGCATCTGGGCTGCCTTCTTATCCAGAGGTTTATTATTATTACCACATTTAGGTGACTGGGTACAGCCAGGGCAACCATCCTGACACGGGCATTCTGCAATCACCCTGAGAGTAGCCTGCCATAATTCCGTTATCATGTCAAAGCCCTTCTCAGCAATGCCGACACCGCCAGGATAGGCATCATAAATAAATATCTGGGCTCTCCCAGTATCAGGATGAAATGGGGTAGATACGCCACCAATATCATTCCGGTCACAAAGGGCAAACAAGGGAAGAATAGCAATAGCGGCATGCTCAACAGCGTGTAACCCGCCGGCAAGGTCTAATTGAGCCTTGGTCAGCCGAGCCATAGCCTCAGGCGGCAGGTCAAACCACAGGGCAACAGTAGGAAAATGGTTAGGCGGCAAATCAAGGGGTTCTTCCCCAATTACCTCCTCGGTGAACTGCTCCTTCTTCCTGAAGCCAACCACAGTAGTGGTAACCTCTACCTCACCCAGGTAAACCTTTGTCTGGCGGTAGCTTCTATCACGGGCTACCCTCGTAATACGCAAATCAGTGAGGTCCTTAGCCTGGGTATAGTAAGAAGCAGTGGTCGGCACCGCATAGGCAGTATGATTAGCCAAGTCAAGCTCGGTGACCAGATATGATTCTCCCTGATGGAGGTAGATAGCGCCGGGATGTATCTGAAAGAAGGCAACACTAGCCTCTACCGTCTCCAGCAAGGAGTCAGTCGAGGTATCCAGTAAGGCAAAGTTCTGCCTGGAGGTAGAACGAATATTGATGCTTTGAGCCGGGTAAGCGATAGCCGGTGAAAGATACCACCTGCTATCACGCTCTCTAAACCTAAGCATACCCTGCCCTTCCAGCTCTGTCCTTTCCTGGCTTAAGGCAGAGCCAAAGAATTTCTCATCATCACTGCTTAGTGGCAACTCCCAGGCAGCACACAACAGATGAGCTCTTAAAATATAAGAATTATCAGGATTAACTAAAGCATTCTCAAAGTTTTTCTGAAAAAAGAAGTCGGGGTGACGCATAAAATACTGGTCGAGGGGATTATCCAGTCCGATAAGAAAACTCAGCGATTCCTCCCTACCTCGCCCGCTCCTGCCTGCTTGCTGCCAGGTACTGGCAATACTCCCGGGATAGCCAGTAAGTATTGTTGCCTCCAGATCACCAATATCTATGCCCAGCTCTAAAGCGGTAGTGGCCACCACCCCTATAAGTTGACCACTAAATAGCTCTTGCTCTATCTGACGCCGTTCCTGAGGGAGATAACCAGCCCGATAGGGCTTAATCCTCTTTACCAGGTCTGGGCTGACCTCGGCTAGCCTTCGCCTTGAGTAGCTATAAATAAGTTCGGTTAGCCGACGAGTATGAGCAAAGGTCAGAGTTCGGATATTGCGGCTGACTAGTTCAGCAAGTAGATTGGTAGCTTCACTATTAGCACTACGCCTGACACTCTTGGCCTCATCTATGATTGGAGGATTCCAGAAGACAAAGTCCTTTCCCCCGTGGGGAGAGCCATCATTACTAACTACAGTAAAAGGTAAACCCACCAGTCTTTCCGCATGCTCACCGGGGTTAGCTATAGTCGCTGAACAGCAGATAAACTGAGGATTTGAGCCATAATGACTACATAGACGGCGCAGGCGACGCAACACACAGGCAACATGGGAGCCAAAAACACCACGATAGGTATGGGCTTCATCTACTACTACATACCTCAAGTGGCGCAGTAACCTTGACCATGATTGGTGATTGGGCAGGATACCAATATGGAGCATATCGGGATTGGTAACTATCACCCTGGCTCGTTTTCTTATCTCAGCCCGCTCAGGCTGGGGGGTGTCACCATCAAAGGTAGCAAATTCCCCTACCCTGAGTTGAGTTGAGCAAAATAACTCTTGTAAACCACGCAACTGGTCCTGAGCCAGAGCTTTGGTTGGGAAAAGGTAAAGGGCATTACTAGCTGGTTCAGTTAAAATTGCCTGGAGTACAGGAATGTTATAGCACAGGGTCTTACCGCTGGCGCTTGATGTTGACACCATCACATTCATACCGTTTCGGGCAGAATTCACCGCTTCAACCTGGTGAGTATAAAGAGGTAATAAACCATGCTCATTAAGGCAATCTTGTAGATTGCTAACCAGGGGCTTGTCTAATTCGGCACAGTTGGCGTCACGAGGTGGAATATGCTCAATATGAGCAATCTGACCGGCATAAGTAGGTTGAGCTGTAAGATGCTGGAGAAAGACCATAGAATTCATTAATGGTTCTCGTCAAATTTACCCGGGGAAAACCTTGATTCGCCTAGATGTTAGAAAACAGGCAGAATCTCAATCTCATAGTCGAGTATTTCTACATCAAACCGACTGTTAACAATAAAGTCCACTACATTTGACAGGACTTCGTTAGTATACCGCCCATCATTGCTAACACAACAGATTCCCAAGGTAGCCAATTGCCATAGCTCGTGGTCATCAACCTCAGCCATGGAAACATTAAACTTGTTTTTAACCCGGGTGATAACGGACTTCAATACCCGCCGCTTACCCTTGAGAGATAAATTCTCAGGTAAACGAAGGCTAACCCTACA
>DAOVUZ010000057.1 GCA_030632305.1 Dehalococcoidales bacterium
GCACCCAAAGCCAGGCTGGTCAAATAATTATTGGTCTTACTATCAAGGAGACTGGGCTCAACCACCGTGCCCGCGGTTACCAGGCGGATGACCTCACGCTGGACCAAGCCCTTGGTCTCACCCGGTTTAGTTACCTGCTCGCAGATAGCAACCTTGTAGCCGCGGTTGATTAGCCTCGCCAGATAGTTATCCAAGGCGCGATAGGGGACGCCAGCCATAGGCACCCGATGCCCCTTACCCATCTCCCTGGAGGTCAGGACAATCTCCAGTTCCTTAGAGGCAAGCCTGGCATCGTCGTCAAAGGTCTCGTAGAAGTCCCCGAGGCGGAAGAGGACAATTGCCTGGGGATACTTTCGCTTAATCCTGAGGTATTGCTGTCGGATAGGGGTCGAACCCTCTTTCATCTTGAGCTTATTCTACTAGAATTTTTAGCTAAAAGAAATAAGGGAGTATTTGCCCTAACCTTTAATGGGGAAATTCGTTATAACTTTATGAAGTAAGCACCATCAGGAAACGGTGCCAGGAGGGCAAGGGATAAAATGGCTAATCATATAAGGATAATTTTACTGTGGCTGAGATGGAATTTTATGTCTCAGGAGAAGAAATATGTCTACCTGTGGAATCGGACAAGAAATGAGATGTAAACACCTCCCCGGCAGGTAAGACTGGCTCCCTGATTAGATAGAGTTAATGCCTTATTTATCCACCCCATCCCTCTTAGATATCCTAGCAATATTGAACTAAAAAAACCTTATCCCCTCAAATACTTATCAATATCGGCGGCGGCACGTTTGCCGGCGCCCATAGCGCTGATTACGGTGGCGGCGCCGGTAACAATGTCACCGCCAGCCCAGACCTTATCCTTCACTGTCTTACCGGTAGCCTCATCAGCAACCACGGTGCCTCGCCTAGTAGTCTCCAGACCCTGGGTAGTAGAAGCAATAAGGGGGTTAGGCGTAGTGCCCAAGGCTACTATCACCACATCTACATCAATAACAAACTCACTCCCCTCCTTGACCACAGGACGGCGCCGGCCGCTAGCATCAGGCTTACCCAGTTCCGTCTGGTAGCACTCCATACCAACTACCCAGTTCTGCTCATCACCCAAAAATTGCTTGGGGTTGGTCAACAGCTTAAACTGGATACCCTCCTCCATAGCATTCTCCACTTCCTCGCGACGGGCTGGCATTTCCGCTTCGGAGCGCCGGTAGACAATATAAACCTCCTCAGCACCAAGCCTGAGAGCACACCTGGCTGAGTCCATAGCCACATTACCACCACCAATCACGGCGACCTTCTTGCCCACCTTTACCGGGGTATCATATTCAGGAAACCGATATGCCTTCATCAGATTGACCCGGGTCAGGAACTCATTTGCCGAATAGATACCGTTAAGGTTCTCACCGGGAATATCCATAAACATCGGCAGTCCGGCACCAGTGCCCAGGAAAACAGCGCCATAACCATTATTCAGTAACTCATCTATAGTTACCAATTTACCCACCACCGAGTCCAGTTTAAGCTCTACCCCCAAAGAAGTAACAAAGTCAACCTCAGCCTGAACAATCTCTTTAGGTAATCTGAACTCGGGGATACCATACATCAATACCCCGCCGGCAGTATGCAGCGCCTCAAAAAGGGTAACACTATGCCCCAGCTTAACCAAATCAGCTGCCGCAGTTAAACTGGCTGGCCCCGAGCCGACCACCGCCACCCGTTTACCAGTTGGTGTCGGTTTGGCTATCGGGGAGTTTAATGACTTCTTATTAGCCCGCTCCCAGTCAGCCACATACCGCTCTAAACGACCAATAGCAATGGGCGCCTCCCTTTTAGCCAGAGAGCAGGTAGATTCACACTGTATCTCTTGAGGACAGACCCGCCCGCAGATACCAGGCAGGCTATTCTTACCTTTAAGTATCCTTACTGCTTCAGGCATATCCCCGTCCCGTATAGCCTTGATAAAATCGGGAATATCTACATCGACTGGGCAACCCTCAACACAATTGCGCTTGGGACACTGGATGCAGCGGCTTGCCTCAGCTTCAGCCTGCTGAGTACTGTAGCCCAGAGCAACTTCATTAAAATTCTTGCCCCGCAGTTTGGGGTCCTGCCTTGGCATCGGCTCCCGGTTCAGATTAAGTTTTGCCATATATTTACCTTCGGCATCTACTCAAGAACTACCACCAAATTGAGACTGCCATTTTTCAAAGGAACATTTCTCTTCATCAAGATAGATACGCTGACGGGCAAAGAGTAAATCCCAATCTACCTGATGTCCATCAAAATCAGCGCCGTCCACACAAGCAAATTTGGTTTCGCCGCCAACAGATACCCGACAGCAACCACACATACCAGTGCCATCAACCATTATCGGGTTCAGGCTGACAATGGTTTTAACCCCAAAAGGCAGTGTGGTTTTGGCACAGAATTTCATCATAATACTGGGACCAATGGCAATCACCCGGTCAATGGTGTCACTACCTTCAAGCAGCTCCTTCAGTGGTTCAGTTACCAGCCCCTTGCGAGCATAAGAGCCATCATCAGTAGTAACTATTAGCTGGTCACTGACGCTACGCAGTTCATCCTCCCAAAAGATGAGGGCTTTGTTTCGTGCCCCCATAATTGAAATAACCTTATTCCCTTTCTCCCTCATAGCTCTGGCAATAGGCATTATGGTAGCCACGGCAAATCCTCCGGCAACACAGACCACAGTGCCAAATTTATCAATGTGGGTAGGTAAACCCAGTGGACCGATAAAATCAGTGATAAAGTCGCCAGCTTTCAGCAAAGCCAGCCGATGGGTGGTTGTTCCCACCTCCATAAAAACGATGGTAATACTACCCTCTTCCCTATCCCAATCGGCAATTGTTAATGGGATACGTTCACCCTTTTCGTCAATCCTGATAACAACAAACTGCCCTGCCTGAGCCTTCTTCGCCACGTCAGGCACCCCAACCTTGAACAGATGGATATTGGGCACCAAGTCTTGTTTCAATAATATCTCATACACCTATTTTAACCCCCCTAACCGGTCTTAACCGGAACCGATGGTAATGCCAGTAAGAAAATTTGGAGCCTAAAGGCACACGTTAAGCTGCTCTTTCTTTTTCAGGCAGATAGCCCAGATCGTCTTGCACCATACTTTAGAACCGAGATTAAAGCTCCCCTCTACTCATAGTGCAGGCTCAGAATATGTGATAATCACTCACACTTGCTCAACTAAAATCATAATTTATCACTGAATAGTGAATAATTCAACCCCTTTTCAACCTTTAAGCCCATTGCCTAACAGCCACTAAGGGTATAAGATTAATATAAGCACCATGAAATAACGCAAAAAGGGGGTGATATATCGCTAAAAATTAAATTTATCTCGGCTAGTTAATCAAGTAGTCAGATAATTCTAGATTAGGCAATAAAGCAACAAAAGCCTAATCTGATGTTAATAATTATAAAGTAATCTCCCGGGGTGAAAGTAATGCTTACAGAACTGGTTCATATTGGATTCGGTAATATACTAGCCATGAGCAGGGTTATTGCTATAGCTACACCAAACTCAGCACCTATGAAACGTACCATTCAGGAGGTAAGAAACAAGGGGCTACTAATTGATATGACCAATGGCAAAAGAACAAAGGCAGTTATCATCACCGATAGCGGGCATATCATTCTAGCGGCACTTGCCCCAGAAACTATCGCTGGCAGGTTACAAGCAAGTCGAGGCGGTTCAGTTCTAAAACCAGAGTAAAATGATGGAAAAGGCGAGCCATAAAAAAACCGCTGAAGAAAGGCCGTTATTCATAGTTCTCTCCGGTCCCTCAGGAATAGGCAAAGATGCAATTTTAGCCAGGATGAAGGAATCAGATTACCCCCTTGAATATATTACCACGGTAACTACACGGCCTCGGCGAGCTAAAGAAAGAGATAATGTAGACTACCACTTTATCTCAACGGAAAGCTTCCAGGGGATGATTAGTGGTAACGAGTTACTGGAGTGGGCTAATGTCTATGGCAATTGGTATGGGGTGCCCAAGGGAGCGGTAAAACAAGCATTAGACAAGGGGCGAGATACAATAGTAAAGGTTGACATTCAAGGAGCCGCCACTATTAAGAAAATCCTGCCTCAAGCGGTATTTATCTTTCTCATGCCGGCATCAATGGAGGAACTGGCGCTAAGGCTCAAGCAGCGCCATACTGAATCACCCTCCGACTTAACATTACGCACCAAAACTGCGGAGGAAGAAATAAAACAACTACCCCTACTTGACTACATAGTAGTGAACAAACAGGATGAAATTGACCTAGCGGTATCTGAGATTAAGGCTATCATTACTGCCGAGAAGTGCCGGGTAGCTCCCAGAGAGATTACTTTATAAGCTAGCTAAAATATTGTTTTAAGCAACCAAGCAAACAAATAACCCAAGCCACCACAGATAGGAAAAGTTAATATCCAGGCAACCACGATACTACGTGCCACTCCCCAGCGCACTGCCGAAAGCCGTCTGGTAGCCCCAACTCCCATAATAGCTGAACTGGCACAATGGGTAGTGCTTACCGGGATACCAAATTGTGAAGCTAACCAGATAACTACAGCCGCTGAAAAATCAGCGGTAAAACCATGAACCGGCTGAAGGGCAGTAACCCTAAAGCCCAGTGTTTTAATCACCCGCCAGCCGCCAATAGCCGTCCCTGAGCTAATGGCTAATGCCGAGATAATAATTACCCACCACGGGATATGTTCCCACAAACCAGCCTGCCCAGTATAAATCACCAGTGCCATAGTGATAACCCCTATAGGCATCTGACCATCATTCAAGCCATGGCTATAAGCCAGAAAGGCAGTAGTAAGCCATTGCAAACGGCTAAAAACAACCCGCATTCTAGCTGGGGCACTTCGCCGGAACACCCATAACAGGGCAATCATCAGCACAAAGCCACCAACGAAACCCAGAACCGGAGCCGTAACTACCGCCGCTAGAGTCTGTGACAAACGGTTACTCAATCCCCACATCACGGCATTTGGACCTGCCAGGGCTATCCCAGCCGCCGCCAACCCGGCAACAAAGCTATGACTTATACTTACCGGTAGACCATAATAGGTAGCTATACCACCCCAGACAATAACCGCAGCTAAAGCAGCAATCAGCGGTCTGTATGAGAACTCCGACATAACCTCTTGAGTTAGAATTCCTTTGCCGATAGTTCTGGCAACGGCGGTGCCAGTGGCAGC
>DAOVUZ010000111.1 GCA_030632305.1 Dehalococcoidales bacterium
AGGCTTATTGATTGTGCCCTGGCTAAGGACTCCGAGCTACGCATTATTGATACTATATGTCATGATATTAGAAAACGGCAGGCAGCCGCCCTAGAACTGGCTAATCGAGTGGACTTGATGCTGGTTATCGGCGGTCGTAATAGTGCCAATACCAATTGTCTTGCCCAGTTATGTTCTACGGCGACCAAAACATATCTGGTGGAAACGGTGGGGGAAATTCAGCCATCATGGCTTCAAGGTCAGTGTCATATCGGTATAACTGGTGGTGCTTCTACTGCCATAGAGACTATACATGAAGTATTAACCAGATTGGAAGCCATGGCTCAAAGCCAGGGCTGACCAATATGCTTATTCCCCTCGCTTGGTTGGCTTTAGCTGGATTATATTGCCAGGCAGGTTACTGTTCGGGAAATGCCAGTGGTGGGGTGGATTTTTCCGGTAACTACGTCACCAATATCGTTCAGGGTTTCGGCTTCTATTATGGCAATGACGTCATACGGTCCGGTCACAGCGTCAACCGATTTCACCCCCTTTATTTGTTTAAGAGCAGTAGCCACGTCCTTAGTTTTGCCCACAGCGGTTTCAATTAGAACAAAAGCCTTAGCTGCCATTGAATTCACCTCCTTCTCTGAAATTATAACATAAGTTTTATTAAACTTTTTCTTTTTTATAACTCCTTTCTCGCTACCTCTGTGGCTCGATAATTACCTTGATGGAGTTCTGGGCGTCGGCAACAAGCTGAAAGCCAATGCCCGCCTCCTCCAGGCTCAGCCGATGCGTTATCATCTCATCTATATGAATACGGCGAGCGCGGAGCAATTCTAATGCCGCCGTATAATCTGCGGGGCTGCCGGCGTAGGAGGTAGTTAGGGTTATTTCGTTACGCCAGAAAAGGTCGTTTATTGAAAGTGGGATGGTGACGCCGGAAGCTGTTGGGGCAAAGAAGAGAACAGTGCCCCCACGCGCTACCGATTGCAGCGCCTGGGTAATGGCTGATGTGGCACCGGTGCATACTATCACTACGTCGGCGAGGCGGCCCTGGTTAACCTGACGCAACCGGGTGGGTAAGTCGTCTTCGGCGTGGAATGTAGCATCAGCACCAAACTGCTGCGCTGCCTTTAGCCGGTAGTCAACGACATCTGTCGCCACCACACAACCTGCCCCCAGGGTGCGGGCTAACTGCAGGTGGAGCAGTCCGGCAATGCCGCTACCGATAATGAGCACGCTTTGACCTGGTTGCATATGTGCCAGCCTTTGTCCCCGCAGGATACAGGCTAGCGGTTCGATAAAGGTTGCCTGCTCATAAGAGACCTCGTCGGGTAGCATAAACACCCCGTGTTCCACATTGATGGCTGGTAACCGAATGTATTGGGCAAAGCCACCGGGGTCAAAATTCGTCTGGCGAAGGGTATCGCAGACGGTGTGATGCCCGTTCAAGCAGTAATGACAGGTGTTGCAGGGGACATGATGGGCAGCGGAGACACGGTCACCCTCTTTATAGTCCTTCACCCTGTCGCCTACAGCTGCAATCTGACCGCCAATCTCGTGCCCCAGCACCAGTGGTGCCTTATCAAGGCGATACCATTCCATCACATCACTGCCACAGATGCCACTAGCCTCGACGCGCACCAGTAGCTCGCCGTGACCAATCTGTGGCGTCGGCATCTCCTCCAGCCGCACATCCCGGTTGCTATACCACATGGCAACACGCACAGTGATTTACCTCGCCTCCTCGTTCTTTATACTGTCATATAGCTCTTGAGCCTCTTTGGGCGAAGCATCCTGGTGAATAATGACCCGTATTGCCTTAATCATTGCTACCGGGAAATCATTTTGCCAGATGTTCCTTCCCAGATTCACCCCTATGGCACCCTTTTGCATGCCATCATAAACGAACTCAAATACCTCAAGCTCGGTGTCTACGTGGGGTCCGCCAGCCATAACCACGGGAACGGGACAGCCCCTCACCACTTTTTCAAAGTCCTGGCACCAGTAGGTTTTCACCACCCGCGCCCCCAGTTCGGCGGCAATACGGGAGGCTAAGGCAAGGAAGCGGGCATCTCGTTTTTCCAGCTCTCTACCTACCGCAGTAACTGCCATTACTGGAATGCCATACTTCTCGCCCTCGTCAACAAGCTTTGATAGGTTCAGCAGCGATTCATGCTCATAGTCAGTGCCGACGAAGATGGAGAGACCCACTGCTGCCACATTAAGGCGGATAGCCTCTTCCATAGAGGTGGTGATGCCTTCGTTAGCCAGGTCTTTTCCCACCATGCTGGTGCCGCCGGATACTCTAAGAATGATGGGCTTGGTGTTGGCGGGGTCTACTGATGAGCGTAACACCCCCCTGGTGATGAAGAGGGCATCGGCATAGGGTAGAAGTGGCTCAATGGTTTTACCAGGTTCCTCCAGTTTTCGGGTAGGTCCTTGAAAATATCCATGGTCTACTGGTAGAAAGAGACAGTGACCATCAGCCTGGATTAGTTGTGCCATACGATTTTTCATTCCCCAATCCATGCTAATCATCCTCCTTATATATGGTTTACTGTTCGCTGACAGTGGCTATCTTTATTATACCAGTTACTCTTTCATTAAGGTAGAGCTAGAGGTTGTCTATTAACCCTATCCCTTTCACTACCTCCTCCAGCACCTCCTGCCACCCACTCCCCAGGCGTTTGGGGGTGAGGTGGAGAGGGTGGTGCTTACCTTGATGCCGGAGGTATGAAGCTACTCATTTTCCCGCTGCCGGCTGTTCTGGAGAATTGCCGAAATAGACCTTGGTGTGGGGCCAGGGTATCTCTATCCCCTCAGCGTCAAAAGCCTTCTTGAGGCGAAGCCTCAACTCTCCCATCACTGCCCATTGCTGCATAGGGTTAACATTACCCACAATCTTGATGTCTATCCCGGAGTCGCCCAGGTTATTCACCCTCAGG